>JAGQWM010000024.1 GCA_020437365.1 Chitinophagaceae bacterium
CAGCGAATTGGTGTTCCGGGGAGCTCTTGGCATTTTTGTTTTACCCGAAAAAATTGAAAAAGAACTTTTCCTTATTTGCACCGGCACCGGTGTGGCGCCATTCCGCAGCATGATCAATTATATTCATCTTCATCAGATTCCACACAAAAAAATACACCTGGTGTATGGCTGCCGAAGAAAAGAAGACCTCTTGTACTACAATGAACTCAAACAGTTGGATGAAAAGATGGAAAACTTTTTTTATCATCCTACTTTATCCCGCGAAGAATGGGAAGGGCATCATGGTTATGTGCATCCCATTTACGAATCGCTTTGTCATGATAAACCCGAAGCACAATTTTTTGTTTGTGGTTGGAAAGAAATGATTGATGAAGCCAAAGAACGCATCCTCCAAATGGGCTACGACCGAAAAGCCATTCATCAGGAATTGTACGGCTAAACTTTTCCTGACACTGGTAGGTAAAAGTGCATAACCACTTCTTGTCTTTCAATGCATTGTTCCTATATTCGTACAAACAAACGAGCATGGGTGCATCATCTCTCATTGTACTTATTATTGCTGCCATTGCTTTCTCTGGTATTGCTATTCTTGTCTCCAAACTCATTACAAAATCAACTACCAACCCACAAAAAGGCGAACCGTATGAATGTGGTATTCCAACAAAAGGAAATACATGGGTGCAAATGAATGTAGGGTATTATCTTTTTGCTTTAGTGTTTTTAATTTTTGATGTAGAATTAGTTTTTTTATTTCCCTGGGCCGTTGTGGCCAAAAGTTTGGGTTGGGTAGCCTTAGTAGAAATTGTCATTTTCTTTTTTATACTATTTATGGGCTTATTATATGCACACCGAAAAGGTGCTTTGAAATGGCTTTAAATTTTTATTGAAATAAATATGTAGCAGGACTTATGACCGAATCAAAAAATACAAATACTACCGATGAAAAACAGCCGAAAAGCAGTGAAAGTTTTCCGGGGCAGATTGAAGAATTGCCCGGCGGCGGTATTGTCCTGAGCAAGTTAGACGACATAATCAATTGGGCCAGGTCTAATTCATTATGGCCACTCACATTTGCTACCAGTTGTTGTGGTATAGAAATGATGGCAACTGCGGGTGCTAAATACGATTTCTCGAGGTTTGGTTTTGAAGTAGCAAGAGCTACACCTCGTCAAGCCGACGTAATCATTATTGCCGGAACGATTGTCAATAAAATGGCACCGGTTTTAAAAAGATTGTACGACCAAATGGCCGACCCGAAATATGTAATTGCTATGGGTGCCTGTGCCATTAGTGGCGGGCCGTTTTTTTACAATACCTATTCCGTAGTAAAAGGCGCCGACCATGTGATTCCAGTCGATGTATATGTGGCCGGTTGTCCGCCACGGCCGGAAGCATTATTGCACGCCCTGATTACATTGCAACAAAAAATCAGAAGCGGACTGACAAGAGAACAAATCAAAAATTCATTTCCTAAATAAGGGTACCGAAGAAAACATGACACAAGAAGAACTGAAAATAAAAATCACCGAAATCCTACCCGAAGCAACAATCGAAGAAGGTGGCGACTGGCCAAGTTTTGATTTACCCGCCGAAAAATGGTTAACAGCCGCTGAAACACTTCGCCAGCAAGCGTCATTGCAAATGGATTTTCTATTTTGCCTTACTTGTATCGACTGGAAAACTCATCTTACAATGGTGTATCATCTTCGGTCAACAACTTCGCAACAAAATATTGTTATTAAAATAAAATTGGACACAGCAAAACCGGAAATAGAATCGGTTGCCCATATTTGGCGAACAGCAGAATTTCATGAAAGAGAAGTGTATGAAATGTTTGGCGTCAATTTTTTACATCATCCCGATTTGCGTTTACTTATTTTACCGGATGGCTGGGAAGGAAAAAATCCTTTACGAAAAGATTTTGAAGACCCGGTGAATATGATAAAATTATAAATAAAGTATGTACAGAACTACCGAAATAGTCAATCAGGAAGAAGGCCAACCGTTGGAAGATGGCGATATGATTATCAACGTAGGGCCGCAACATCCGGCTACGCATGGCGTTTTGCATCTTGTCATTACACTCAATGGCGAAACCATCAAAAAAGTAGAACCGCATCTTGGGTATATACATCGTTCGATAGAAAAAATGTGCGAAAGCTTGTCTTACCGACAGTTTATTTATGTTACCAGCCGGATGGATTATTTATCAGCACATATCAATAACCATGCATGTGCTTTATGTGTTGAAAAAGGATTGGAAGTGGAAATTCCACCAAGGGCACAAGTCATTAGGGTGTTGATGGATGAGCTTACAAGAATTGCTTCGCATGAATTGTGGTGGGGCGCCATGGCGATGGACTTAGGGGCTTTTACTCCTTTCTTTTATGCATTCCGGGAAAGAGAATCTATTAATGATATAATGGAAGAAACTTGCGGTGCCAGGTTGACCATGAATTATAATGTACCCGGTGGTGTAATGCATGATTTACATCCTAATTTTCAAAAAAGAGTCAAAGACTTTATTCAATTATATAAAAAGAAGATACACGAATACGATGAAATGGTAACCGGCAATATCATTTTTCAAAACCGGATGAAAAATGTAGGTGTTCTTTCTGCTGCCGATGCTATTTCTTATGGCTGCACCGGGCCTACGGCAAGAGGAAGCGGCGTATCCTGCGATGTGCGCAAACATTTTCCTTACGAAATTTACAACCAAATATCGTTTGACGAAGTATTGGAAACGCAAGGTGATTCATATGCCCGTTATTTAGTTCGTATCAAAGAAATGCAACAATCCATTCGTATTATTGAACAATTAATTGACAATATTCCGGAAGGAGATTTTCTGACGAAAACAAAAGCTGTATTAAAACTTCCCAAAGGAGAATTTTACTCACAGGTAGAAACCGCCCGTGGCGAACTGGGTGTTTATATTGTAAGTGAAGGCGGCAGTACACCGTATAGAATTAAATTCCGTTCACCCGGATTTTCCAATCTTTCCGTATTGGATCATATTGCCAGGGGAAGTAAAATAGGCGACCTTGTTGCCATGATGGGAACATTAGATTTGGTGATACCGGATATAGACAGATAAAATATGTGGAGTTTTTCAAATATTGCCGATAGCATTCACAATGGGTTGAGTCAAACTTTTAACCCAACCGTTACCGTTATACTCGAAATGGTGATTGCCGGATTAGCTGTTATCGGGTTATTTGCCATGTTGGGATTGGTATTAGTAATTATGGAAAGAAAAGTTTCAGCATGGATGCAAATCAGGTTAGGCCCGAACAGGGTTGGCCCCAAAGGCATGTTACAATCTTTTGCAGATACCTTAAAATTGTTGGTCAAAGAGGGATTGACGCCTAATGGCGCCGATAAGTTTTTATTCAACCTGGCTCCTTTCATTGCCATGATTGTTGCCATGTTGCTGATGGCTCCGATTGCTTTTGCTAAAGATTTTCAACTTTGGGATTTAAATATCGGCGTATTATATGTGTCGGCTATTTCCTCCATTATGGTTATTAGTATTTTAATGGCAGGCTGGGCCAGCAATAATAAATATTCGCTGATGGGTGCTATGCGTAGCGGTGCACAAATTGTGAGCTATGAACTGTCAGCAGGCTTATCCATTCTGTCCATTGTTATTTTGACAGGAAGCCTGAAAGTGTCAACGATTATTCAATCGCAGGCAGATGGTTGGTGGATTTTCAAAGGTCACATTCCGGCAATTATTGCATTTATTATATTCATCATTGCCGTAACGGCAGAAACCAATAGAGCTCCATTTGATTTGGCCGAAGCCGAATCAGAATTAACTGCCGGATTTCATACAGAATACTCCGGAATGAAATTCGCATTATTTTTCCTGGCGGAATATGTCAATGTTTTTATTGTTTGTGCCATCGGTACGATTTTATTCCTCGGCGGCTGGATGCCTTTTCATATCGGGCACTGGGAAGGTTTTAATCATGTGATGGATTATATTCCTTCCAGTATTTGGTTCTTTGGCAAAACATTTTTTCTGATCTTTATCATCATGTGGTTTCGCTGGACATTTCCGAGATTGCGTATCGATCAGTTATTGAACCTGGAATGGAAATACCTGTTACCCATCAGTATGATTAATGTATTGGTTATAACGGCGATGGCTATCTTAAAATGGCATTTTTAAATGAAGTTTATTACAAAATATATAAAAGAAGTTTGGCTGGCAATAAAATCTTTATTCGTGGGCATGCGCCGTACGGGATATTATTTTACACACCATAAAGAAATTATAACACAGGAATATCCTGACAATAAAGATTCATTGATATTACCCAAACGCTTTAAAGGTGAAGTGGTCATGCCACACAATGAAAATAATGAACATCGCTGTACCGGTTGCCAGGCTTGCGAAATAGCTTGTCCGAATGGAAGTTTGAAAGTGGTAACAGAGTTCAACCTTTTAGAAAACGGCCGGAAGAAAAAAGCTATTGATAAATTGGTATATCATTTAGAACTCTGCACTATGTGCAATCTTTGTGTAGAAGCTTGCCCATCGGATGCCATTATTATGGACCAGACTTTTGAGCATAGTGTTTTTGATCGCAATGAATTGATAAAAGTTTTGAATAAACCGGGTTCAAAAATTATGGATGGCGTTGAATAAAAATGAAAAAATATTTTATTTGAAATAATGAGTGGCTCTACTATTATATTTTATTTACTGGCAGCGGCAAGTGTTGTTTTCGCTTTACTTTCTGTCACTACCCGCCAGCTATTCAGGGCAGCCATCTATCTTTTATTTACACTGATTTGTATAGCCGGTATTTATTTCTGGTTGCAATATGAATTTATTGCGGCTGTACAAATTGTGGTATATGTAGGTGGCATTGTAGTACTCATTATTTTTTCCATCTTCCTGACGCAACAAGCCGGTGAAAAACTGGCAAAACAAAAAACAGACAGGCAACTTTTGGCTGCATTGGCAGTATTTGCAGGATTTATAATAACGGTTTTACAAATTTCCAGGCAAACTTTCTTTCAAACGGACAAAACACCAGTACCACCCACCATGGAAAATATCGGACAACAGATGTTATCTGTAAAAGAGGGTGGCTATGCTTTACCTTTTGAAGTGATTTCTATTCTATTGCTGGCAGCATTGGTTGGCTGTATTGTGATTGCCCTCAAGGAAAAGAAAACATCAACGCAATCAATAAAAAAAGAAAATTAACTGAATTCATCAATGAACCAATGTAGATAATGGAACCGGGATTGTATCAAATATTAATACTAAGTACTGCCTTGTTTTTCATTGGCATCTATGGATTTTTGTCGAGGAAAAACCTGATTACAATGTTGATGAGTATCGAATTGATTTTAAACAGTGTCAATTTGAATTTTATTGGGTTTAATAAATATTTATGGCCCAATCAAATGAGCGGTTTATTTTTTACACTTTTTATAATTGCCATTGCGGCAGCAGAAGCCGCCGTTGCCATTGCCATCATCATTAATTTATATCGAAGCCATCGTTCCATTGACGTGGAAGAAGCCAAAGATTTAAAGTATTAATTTATATGCCCAACCTATCACTCATAGCATTGATTCCACTATTACCCTTAGCCGGTTTTGTGTTATTAGGTTTATTCGGCAAAAAATATTTTGGTAAAAACGCCGGTATTTTTGGTACTGTGCTGCTATTGGTCAGTACTTCATTGGCTATTTACCTGGCTTATCAATACTTTTTTGTGTTTGGCAAAGTCAATGGCAGTTATCAAACATTTATTCCATTTGAATATAACTGGTTGGTTTTTTCAAAAGAACTGACCATTAGAATGGGTTTTATCATTGACCCGATTGCTGTTATGATGATTGTAGTTGTGTGCTTTATTTCATTGATGGTGCATATCTACAGCCTTGGTTATATGAAAGGTGAACAACGTTTTCCGACGTATTACGCTTATCTCGGGTTATTTACTTTTTCCATGTTGGCTCTTGTGCTGGCATCCAATATTTTTCAGATTTATATTTTCTGGGAATTAGTTGGTATTTCCTCTTATTTACTCATCGGGTTTTACTATGATAAACCGAGTGCAGTGGCGGCTTGCAAGAAAGCATTTATTGTAACAAGATTTGCAGACCTCAGTTTTCTGATTGGCATTTTGATTCTTTCTTATAGCGGCGGTTCATTAGATTTTACGACATTAATTGAGCGGCTGACTTCGCCGGAATCGAACACCATTCAAACGGCAGCAGCTTCTTCATTTCTTGGAGCATCGGTTTTCACTTGGGCGATGGCATTGGTTTTTGTAGGTGGCGCCGGCAAAAGTGCCATGTTTCCTTTGCACATTTGGTTGCCCGATGCCATGGAAGGGCCCACTCCAATTTCAGCATTGATACATGCTGCTACTATGGTTGTTGCCGGAGTATATCTTGTGGCAAGATTGTTTCCCATTTTTGCTATTACGGCACCCGGTGTTTTAACTATCGTAAGTTGGGTCGGTGCTTTTTCTGCCATCTTTGCTGCCATTATTGCTTGCACACAAACAGATATTAAAAGAGTGCTGGCGTATTCTACCATGTCGCAGATTGGGTATATGATGTTTGCATTGGGCGTATCAAAATACGGTGGCGAAAATGGTTTAGGCTACACTGCATCGATGTTCCATTTATTTACACATGCTTTATTCAAAGCTTTATTGTTTCTTGGTGCCGGTGCCATCATTCATTTTGTACATAGCAACGAAATGAAAGACATGGGTGGTTTGCGCAAATTACTACCGGTAACGCATATTTGTTTTTTAATAGCCTGTTTAGCCATCGCCGGCATTCCTCCATTTGCAGGCTTTTTCAGTAAAGAAGAAATTTTATTAGCTGCTTCACAACACAATACCATTATTTATTGGATTGGATTAATAACATCAGGCATCACTGCCTTTTATATGTTTCGTTTGTATTTCAAAATTTTCTGGCATCAGTCTTCAGAAAATATACCGCAACAAATAAAAGAAAATACTCATCGGGAAAGTTTTGTCATGATGCTGCCGCTTGTTTTGCTGGCTATTGGTGCCGCTTTCGCAGGGTTTATTCCCTTTGGAGAATTCATTAGCAGCGACGGGCATCCTTTACACGCCGTTTTTCATTGGGAGTTTTCTGTATTGCCCATCGTTCTTGGGCTCGCCGGTATTTTCGGTGCATTTATTTTATATAAAAAACAAAATGCCAAGGCAGTAAAAATAAAACATGCTTTCGGTGGTTTTTATAAAATGGCATCTCATAAATTTTATATTGATGAGATTTACTTATTCATTACAAAAAAAATAATTTTTAATATAGTGGGCCGCACTGCCGCCTGGTTTGATAAATACATTGTAGATGGTTTGATGAACCTGATAGGTAAAACAACTGAAGAAATTTCCGGAGGTATCAAAAAATTCCAATCCGGCCGTGTGCAACAATACGCTATCATTTTTTTATGTGGTGTACTGTTGTTGACTGTATTATTTATTTATGTGTGGAAATAAAATATTGAAATTGTAAAAGTGAAACCAATTAAATGAATCTTTCTATCATACTCATTGTTCCACTCATTACCATGTTAGCTGTTTTGTTGGCGCAAAATAAACAACAGGTAAAATGGCTATCATTGGCAGGTTCGGCAGTTCAATTGGTGATGGCTTTTATCTTGTATTTTCTTTTTCAACAGGCAAGAGCCGATGGACAAACAGCACAAATGCTTTTCGAAACAGATTATGCATTATTTTCTTCTCTTCATATTCATTTCCATATTGGCGTAGATGGCATGTCGGTGGCTATGATTATGCTCACTTCTTTTGTTGTATTGGCCGGCGTATTGGTGTCCTGGCAAATTGATCGATTACATGCCGATAAAAAAGAAATGACGAAAGAATTTTATTTTCTTTTGTTGCTACTGGGTTTGGGTGCTTATGGATTTTTTCTCTCTCTCGATTTGTTTGTACTTTTTTTCTTCCTCGAAATTTCAGTCATTCCAAAATACTTACTGATTGGCATTTGGGGCAGTGGCCGGAAAAATTATAGTGCCAACAAACTCGCATTGATGTTGATGGGTGGTTCGGCGCTGATTTTAGTTGGCATACTCGGTTTATATTTTGCCGGTGGCCATAGTTTCAATTTGTTAACCCTGGCCAAAACAAACCTGAACGCCACGTACCAACAAGTATTATTTGCATTATTATTTGTAGGCTTTGGCGTTTTCACTGCTTTATTTCCTTTTCATACCTGGGTGCCCGACGGACATTCATCAGCGCCAACTGCAGGCTCCATGTTTTTGGCAGGCATTTCTATGAAACTCGGTGGATATGGTTGTTTGCGAGTCGCTACTTACCTATTGCCCGAAGGAGCAAAATCATTTGCCAACATCATTATTATTTTATCTGCTATTGCTATTTTATACGGCGCATTCGCCACTATGATGCAGAAAGATTTAAAATATATCAATGCTTATTCTTCAGTCAGTCATGTAGGTTTTAGTTTGTTGGGTATCGGTATGTTGACACAAACTGCTTTTACCGGTGCGTTCATGCAAATGATTTCACATGGCTTAATGACGGCTCTTTTCTTTGCAGTCATCGGTATGATATACGACCGCACACACACCCGAAACGTCGATGAAATGGGTGGGTTGATGAAAAAGATTCCTTTTATTGCCACTATATTTTTTATTGTCGGTCTTTGTTCGTTGGGCTTGCCCGGATTAAGTGGTTTTGTAGCAGAAATGACAGTCTTTATCGGTTCCTGGGAAAACCCTGATGCCTTTCACCGGGTGGCTACCATTGCAGCCGTTCTTTCCATTGTCGTAACCGCTGTCTATATTTTAAGAGCCATTGGTAGCACAATGATGGGGCCTTTGAATACCGAAAAATATAATTCTATAAAAACGGCTACCTGGAATGAAAAATTAGCCGCTATCATTTTGGTGGCAGGCATTCTGGCTATCGGGTTAATGCCCAACTGGCTCAATGATTTATTAAAACCGGCTGCCGAAGAAATTATGAAAAGAATTGCAGGATCATAAAATAGTTTGTGTATGTATGAATTTTTCCATTTGATGAAAGCTGAATTAGCCGTAACGGCTATTATCTTCCTGCTGCTGTTTATAAAAATCGGGAAAGGAATGAAAAATGAAATATTGCTTCCGATTCTGCAAACAGTTTTATTACTCAATTTTATCGGCGGATTTTTAGGCAATACGACCGGCCATCTTTTTGGCGATATGTTTTATACTACACCGCTAATTAGTTTTGAAAAAAATATTTTAAACCTCGGCGTTTACCTCATTTCTTTATTCTGTACCGACTGGTTCAAAAAATCAAATCACCTGGCTGAATATTTTCTATTAATGCTGGCTGCATTATTGGGTATGTTCTTTTTAATTTCTGCAGGTAATCTCTTGATTTTTTATTTAGCCCTCGAATTGGCCACCATTCCTGTAGCGGCAATGGCCAATTTCGATTTACAGAAAAAAAGTTCTTCTGAAGGAGCCATGAAACTTATTTTATCATCTGCTTTTTCTTCCGGTATTTTATTATTTGGCATTTCATTATTGTATGGCAGTACCGGCACTTTAAGTTTTGCTTTGATTCCGGCACAACTCGATGGTTCTGCTTTGCAAATTTTGGCTTTTGTATTTTTCCTTTCGGCCTTTGCTTTTAAATTATCAATTGTACCTTTTCATTTATGGACAGCCGATGTGTACGAAGGTTCACCTGTGGCCACCGCTTCTTTTTTGTCTGTCATTTCTAAAGGTGCCGTTGCATTTATCCTGATGTCAACTTTGTATTATGTGTTCCATCCTTTATTAGATATCTGGTATAATTTTCTGATTATTCTTGCCGTCTTAACCATGCTGATTGGTAATTTATTTGCCATCAGGCAACAAAATATAAAACGCTTCCTCGCTTTTTCATCTATTGCACAAGTTGGTTTTATTCTTGTGGGCATTAGCGGTGGCCAGGAAATGGGAACCAGTGCTGTCGTTTATTTTGTTTTGATATATGTGTTTTCCAATCTGGCCGCTTTTGGTGTGGCAGCCATCATCAGCGATTCCACAGGAAAAGAAAATATTGACGACTACAAAGGCTTATATAAAACAAATCCATTGATAAGTTGGATTTTGGCATTGTCATTATTTTCCCTGGCAGGCATTCCACCAACGGCCGGTTTTTTCGGTAAGCTTTTTTTATTGCAAGCTGGAGCAGATAGAGGAAGTTATATTTTTATTACCATTGCCGCTTTGAATATGATCATCTCATTGTATTATTATTTGCGGATTATCCGGGCAGTTTTTATGGAAGAAAATGAATCACCTATTGCCAAAATCAACGTAAACAAATATGCTAAACTGGCCATGTACATCTGTGGAGCCGGCATATTATTCACCGGCATTTTCAGCCTGATTTACGAGTATATTCATTCTTTACACTAGAAAAAAGTGCGTTGGTATTAACTATTACAATACCGCTTTTTTGAATTTTTTATTATGATACAAAATGGGAATTGCGATAATGCCCACTCCGATGATAATAAGTACACCAGTAAGCAGCTCCCTGAACTGGGCATTGAAAACCGGGTTATCCGTACGTTGTGCCGAACCGGTTCCCCAAATAGCCAAAGCCGTAAGTAAGGCAAAAACTATCATAAACAATAGCTCAGGTTTTTCTTTTTTACCAATAAAGAAATAATAAATAACACCCACGACTACAAATAATAAGTTGACAGAAAAAATGAGTGTAGAAACATTAATGATATCATTATAGGGAAATCCTGATTGCTCCCTGAAAATTATATTGTACAAAAGGCAAATAATACTGGTTACAAAACCAACAAAAACACTGGTTAATAAAGCTCCTGAAAACGGGGTTTGATAATTTTCATCGTTCATAATAGCTGATTTTAGAAAGTCAAAATTTTTGTCAAAATTGCTGAAAGCTACTCAATGTACAAAGTTTTTCTATGGCAAATATGAAATCTTCCGAAATATCTTTTCCGTCAGTTGCCCAATTTCAAAGTACTGCAAGCATGTTTTGTACAGAAATACTTAAATTGCCTTCAGTAAAGTAAACTTTTCGGCTTCGATAAAAGCCAATTTCCAAATTGACTTAAACAAGTATATGGCACTCAATAAAAACCATGAATTTGCAGAGCTTGACGGTGTAAAATGTGGTATTGTAGAAAAAGAAGTCTTGTCTGAAAGAGTTGCTTTTCTCAAAGAATTACTGGAATTTAATCGGTTTACTGTCGTAGTGGAATCCAGTCCTCCGCCCAAAAAAGCACCCAAACCGGCTGCGGATACTGAAGAAACTGAAACATCTGCCGCAGTACCTCCGCCACCTGAAACTTTTACCGTAGGTGTAACAGATTATACTTTTAATCCGATTAATGCGATTTTTGGAAGACAACTCAAAACAAAAAACGGACACATCGTAACATTGGCGTATTGGCAACAAAAAGAAAATGAAAGCCATGATGAGATTCCTTATTTTGAGCAATAAATGATTGAAAATAATAAACCATTCACATGAAAATTAAAAACTTATTGGAAGAACCTGTTCATGCATCTGTTTTAGAGAGAATTAACAAGTTAACACCTGCCACGCCCGGCTTTTGGGGAAAGATGACCGTATCGCAGATGCTGGCTCATTGTAAAGAAGCTTTTAAAGTACCGTTGAGCGAAAAACCATTGCCCCGGCTTTTTATGGGCCGCATGATGGGTTGGATGTTCAAAAAACAATTGTACAATGAAAAAGAATGGAAGCAAAATCTGCCTACGGCATCCAATTTCAAAATAAAAGATAAAAGAGATTTTGCAACAGAAAAAAATGAGTTGATACAATTAATAAATCAGTTTTTTGAAGCCGGGCCTCAAGGCATTGGCAAATCACCTCATCCGATGTTTGGCGAATACACGAGTGAACAATGGGGACTTTCTATGTGGAAACACATTGACCACCATTTACGCCAGTTTGGCGTGTAAAATCTGCTGATGAAAATCATTCATTCCGGCATTTGGTTCGCTTACTTTTGCTGCACTTTCTACCATGCATAACTGGAAAAATATTATTGCCCGGCCTACCTGATATAGCTTATCCATTCCTGATAAGACAATACAATATTTTTCATACTGCCTCACTGGCAATAAAATTTTGATGATGAAAACAATCATTGAACCGTTCCGGATAAAATCTGTGGAACCCATTTATTTTACTACCGCGGAAGAAAGAATTAAAAATTTAGAAAATGCTCATTATAATATGTTTCGCTTGCATGCGAAAGATATCTTAATCGATTTGCTGACAGACAGTGGCACCAGTGCCATGAGTAGTCAGCAATGGGCGGGAATAATGCAAGGCGATGAATCCTACGCCGGCAGTCCCAGTTTTTTTCTTTTTGAAAATACAATTAAAAAAATAACCGGCTTACCATATATAATACCAACTCACCAGGGAAGAGGTGCCGAAAAAATAATTTTTACCGTATTAGGTGGCGAAGGAAAAATTTTTCTGAGCAATACGCTTTTCGATACTACAAGAGCCAATATTGAATTCTCGGGAGCCACGGGCATCGATTTACTCTGCAAAGAAGGTACACAACCTACCATTCCTGCACCATTTAAAGGCAATATAGATTTGCAGGCTCTGGAAAAAACTATTCTTGAAAAAGGAGCCGAAAATATTCCCCTGGTGATTTTAACGATCACCAATAATTCGGGTGGAGGGCAACCGGTAAGTATGGAAAATATAAAAGCAACGCAACAGATTTGCCAACATTATAAAATTCCAATGTTTATTGATGCTTGTCGTTTTGCCGAAAATGCTTACTTCATTAAGTTGAGAGAAAAAGGCTACGCCGAAAAAAGTATTCCTGAAATTGTCCGGGAAATGTTTTCTTATGCAGATGGCTGTACAATGAGTGCCAAGAAAGATGCGTTTGCGAATATCGGTGGCTTTCTTGCCATAAAAGATGATGCATTAGCCATGCAATGCAGAAATTTATTAATCATCACTGAAGGATTTACAACCTATGGAGGCTTGGCCGGCCGCGACTTAGAAGCGATTGCAATCGGTCTTGAAGAAGTCATGGATGAAAATTATTTGCAATACAGAATTCAAAGTACATCCTATTTGACTAATAAATTAGCGGATGCCGGTATTCCGGTGATATTACCTTCCGGCGGTCATGCTGTTTATATAGATGCTAAACAATTTTTACCTCATATACCTGTTTCACAATTTCCCGGCCAGGCATTGGCTTGTGCTATTTATAAAACAGGTGGCATTCGTAGTGTAGAAATCGGTTCGCTGATGTTTGGCAAATACGATGAACAACAGCAACCGATACCGGCCAACATGGAGTTGGTGCGATTAGCCATTCCCCGAAGGGTTTATACACAAAGCCATATTGACTATGTAGCAGAAGTTTTGTTGGAAGTCAATGAGAGGAAAAATGAAATTCAAGGATTAAAAATAATGGAAGAAGCTCCTTTATTAAGACATTTTACAGCCAAATTACAACCCGTGGTTGCTTAATATTTTTTATCCGAATAAATAAGCCATTCCATTGTTGACTGGCTGACACATATCCTGTACTTTTTTTTGCTGGCACATTTTTTTGAACTGATCTCTTACGGCTTTGTAATCGTCGTGCATCGGACAAGGATGTTGTGCAGAACATTGCGTTAATCCCAATCCGCATTGATTAAAAACATCTTTGCCATCAATGGCTACTACAATTTTGATGATGGGTTGTGTAAATTGTTTGGGCGTAATATAAAAACCACCGGAAGGCCCTTTCTGGCTATTTATAACTTTTTCTTTTACCAAAGTCTGCAATACTTTTCCCACCGTATGCTCACTGGCATCAATATACGCAGCTATTTCTTTGATACCGGCTTTCGTACCGGTTTCAATTTTTGAAGCCAGGTAAATCACTGCTTTGATGGCTGTTTTACAAGTAAGACTTAACATCTACATTTCATTTAAAAATTTTTGGCCTTCCTCCGAAATCATAGCATGGCTCCAGGGTGGGTCAAATGTTAATTCAATCGTCGGTGTATAATCCGAAAAACTCATTAGCAAACTTTCATTCGCTGCTGCCGTAATGGATTCGCCCATTGGGCAAAAACGGGTGGTCAACGTCATAGAACAAAATATTTTCTTTTCTGTTTCATCGAAATCCAATTGATATACCAAACCCAAGTCAACAATATTCAGCCCGATTTCCGGGTCAATTACATTCTGCAAACCTGCCAAAGCTACTGTCGCTTTTAATTTATTATTGGTGATGATATGATTCATCGCAAAACGGGTTTGTGAAAAAATATTTTAATGACATTGAAATTATATAAAAATGAACTTAGTAATAATAAAATTGCAGCTCCTTGCAACAGCAATTGGTACTTCAAAAATATGCCTGCCGTAAAACCTGCAAACCCTGCAATATAAACAAGTATCATCCAATGAAAAACCTGCGGATTGAATAAATCCTTCGGGTTGGGGGTTTTTCCTTTGCCAGCCAATTGCCGATATACTTTATTCCATACAATAAAAGGCAATGTTTTAAAAGTCATTCCGAAAATAATGGCTGTTATCCAACCAAAAAATATGATAAACCCGTAGGCAATTACTAAATCAATTCTTTCAGTGCCGGAAATGAGCATACAGGTAACGACCAGCAATAAACATATTATAGGCAACACCATCATTAATACAGAGAGCAATGAAATCTTCATTTGCTCATCTACTTTTTTCCGAATTCTTTCTTTATATGCTGTTCTACAATAAAAAGCAAAGATCAAAATCGAAATTGTAATGAATAGAATAGAAAGATATTGCAGAAATGGTATCCTGAAATAAATAAAATTAACCACAAACAAAATCAACCCTCCATTCAAAAAAGCATATACTTTCCATAGCAATTGTGGGTTTTCATATTTCGAAATCAAAAACATGGGTATCAACCGGGAGCCAACGCCCATGACCATCAGTAAAAACCAACCGATAATACCAAGATGTGCATGCAAAGGCAGGTATTGAATACTTGATTTTGCTAAAAAAGGATGCTCAAAATTGATTAATAAAAACAACCCGGCGATAACAGTAGCCAATAACCAACACACCGCTGTCAATACAAAAACAGCATGCACATTTTCATGATGGCTTTTCAAAGTGCTTATACCTAAATTGACGAGATATAAAATAACAGCCGTAACTATGCAACAAGCACCAAAATGTGCCGGCCAACCAAGATTAAAAGAGTAAAATGAAATACATAAAAAGGGAATACCAATAGCTGCCAGCAAAAAGGTTAAATACGCCAAGGTGTTACTGAATAATTCTCCTTCAATTAAAACCGGCACCAATTGATGGCTGGCTCCCAAAATCATCATTGTGCCCCAACCCAAGGCCATCGTATGTGTCAATGCCAATGTATGGGGATGAAAATAATGGCTGGTAATGTCAGTGTAAGAAAAAAACAAAATAAATGAAGCCACCAGCAAGGCTACAGCAGCATAAGCATAAAACGGCAGGACTACTTTATACGAAGTTGTTTTCGCAGCATGACTATTTCCGGCCAATACAAACATGTTACGCTTTATAAATTAATAAACGTACTTCTCCATCACAGATTTCTTTGATGCGATAACTATAGGATAACTCTACCAGCTCGGGCAGCAGGAAAACCGGAATGCGTTTATGATATACAAACAAGGCTTTTTCATCTGGCAGTTCATGCAAAGCTTCCAAAATTAAATGCATCGGAATGGGCATTTTTTTATCCCGCACATCAATTGTTATAAGTTTCTTATCAAATCGCTTTAAGACTTCATCCCAATCTTTTGCATTTTCATCTTTCTTATCTTCCAGGCAAGCCGTTTCATTTTTTTTGAAAAAATATGTGTGAAATAATTCTTCATTTATTTTTTCTGTGTGGGCTTCAAAACATTTCTTCTCTAATAGCTTAATCAACGGTGTCGGTTCAAAACTGTTGATAATTTTCAAAACCTGGCCGGGTTTTATGCCATTGACTTTTTGAATAATCTGGTTCAACGGATCTTCTCCACCTTCAATAACAGGCCTTACATCCAGGTTTACAATTTTTTCGGGTGACAGGTTTTTCAAAAATGACGGAAGTGGATTTTTCTCCTTTGCTTCGTCCGCCGCTGGAATTGTTGTATCTACCACAAATCCCAAAGGCTCTAATGAATGAAAAAAATCGTTGACCGTACAGCTCCCGATTTTAGAAGCCATGGCAATACTCGTTCTGCCCGCAATGACTTTTCGTAAAAGTGGATTCCGCAATTTGGTAAACTTTGGTGAAATTTTAATAATTGCCTCTAAAGCTTCGGGATGAAGTTTAATCAGTTTGGCAATTTTTGTATTTGCATTAATTGTTATCATGGCCAAAATTTTTAAATAGTATTGTTAGGTATCTCCCAAAAAACATCTTTCCAGTTATCATCTAATGCCTGACTGCTGACAGGTACACGGTCGGCCAGTCTTTCCAGTTTTTGTGAAGGAATTAGTTGTTGCAAATGGTTCAACAAAGTTCTTTCTTCAAACCTTGTATTCTCTTCAACGGCATCGGCCAGTTGATGGAGCAGAACTGTATCATTTTTATTTTCCGTAACCGCCTTGATAAGCCCGGAAATCTTTTGATGATCAGTTTCTGCCCGTTTTCTTAAAACATCATCAACCGGTAATTCACCATAAAGCAATGCTTCCTCTTCCCTAAAATGTTTTTTCAGATCTTCTTCAAAAAAATAAGAAACATATTTGCTTATTCTTTCTGTTGCCACCCCATTGTCTATCCCTTGCCTGATTTTCCATACCAACAATAAAGCGAAATGATGGTCTTTGGAAAAAGAAACAATAGCAGGATGCCTTTTGATGGGTGACTGGTTTTTCATGGGTTTATTTTTTTTCCAGTTGCAAAGCTTTTGGAAACAGGATGTTGTTTTCCAAATGAATATGCAAGTGAAGGTCTTCTTCGAATTCCTGCAACATTTTGTACAATAAACTATAACTGGCACAAGCATCTGCCGGCAAAGAATAATCTTTTGTCAGTTTTCTGATTTCTCCCATATTATTGCCTACCAGTTCATGTTCCATTTCCATCAGGTTAATCGGTTCCTGTACGGAGCTAAACGGGCCTTCTGCTTTTGGTTGTGAACCGTTTTCATTTGTCACTAACAATTTGATATAAGGGAATAATACTTTTTCCTCCTTGACCATGTGTGTAGTCATTTCTACATTGACTGCACCGATGAGTTCATTGATTTCTACCAATTCAGGATGCTGGGGACTGTGTACGGTTTTTACTTTCTCTGCATAGGTCAATAAATCAGGCAAAGTTTTACGAACGTAATTGTGGTGTGTTTGCACAATGTAATCGGCCAGGAAATCCAACGTCCAGTCATTATAGGGTACCGGCCTTGCTGTATAATTCGTATCGGCTGCTTGCAATGCCTGCTCTACTTTCGTAACATCAATTCCTTTTTCAGCACAAGCTTCTTTCACTGTTTTTTTGCCGCCGCAACAAAAATCAAGTCCGAATTTTTTAAAGACTTCTACTTTGCGTAGGTCTTTGGTTGCAATTTCTCCGATGGTTTCATCATCTTCACCGGTTTTTCTTTTTGCAATTTTTACAATCCACCACTCAGGGCCTTCTTCCTGGTATTCCCAGGTAAAAACATTGCCTCTTTCGCCAAGCAATTGGTAATACAAAGGCTTGGGGTCATGGTCGTTATGAATGGTCAGGCTTTCACCTTCGGCCAACTCATCAAAACGGGCAAAAATAGTTGGATGCTTCAGTTTCGGCTCCAACAAGGTTACATTTAAAATATTTTCTGCAGTTGTCATTTCCATGTCTTTATCATTTTAAAAATTATATGAATACGCAAAAGTAAAACTTTTTATTTAATAAAAGTATTTAAATACTTTTATTTTTTGATTATGACAATCTGTTTACAAAGCGCAGAAAGCCCATTGTAGCAATAAACTTCAAGAAGAAAGAGAATCGATTTGATACCAATGAGTTAGATCCAAATAATGTTATTCGAAGCAAAATAGAATTTTAGCTCTCCTTTTGCTGATACATCAGTTCTTTTACTTTTTCTTTATCCTCTTTTTCATTTTTGAGGTCGAACATAGTGCCAAAAACATGATCCCAGAGTGTAGAACTGACACCATACCCCATGTGTTCATTTTTGTAATGATGTAAATGATGATTGCGCCAATGTGGCTTCATCCATTTAAAAGGAGGTTTCCATGCATGAATAGCATAGTGAATACTACCATACAAAAGATAGCCGAATAGAAATCCCGGGAAAAAAATCAATGCCTGCTGCCGGAGAAGCAGATAACAAATACCGAATAAAGTTCCTGAAATGATGATACTCGGCACCGGTGGCATAAATAAACGAGTTGTATCACGAGGATAATGGTGGTGATTGCCGTGAAATGTATAGACAATTTTCTGTCCCCATTTACTTTTCGTTTCCCAATGAAATAAATACCGATGTGCCAGGTATTCGAAAAAACTCCAGCATAACATTCCACCCAAAAACATCAATACAATTCTGAGAACTGTATATTCGAACTTGGCGTAGCCAAAATATAACATCAATGCAATGATGGGCAAATACATTCCCCAAATGACTAATGGATGTGCTTTTGTCAGCGATTCCAGGAATTTATTATTAAACAACCTGGCTTGCCCTTTGTTATGAATTTTATCAAATTTCATAATGGAAAATTTTATACAAAAAATAATTATTCGGCGACTTGAATTTTTGCTCTTCTTATTAATGCAGCCTCGTATTGTTTCTTTTCTTCTTTGCCTCTCGGCAATACCGCCATTACTTTTGTTTTTTTACCATAGCTATCCAACGCCACGAATGTGAAATAGGCTTCACTGACCAGGAAATTTTTTCCTTCGGCCACCGTTCTTGCATAGGCTTTCACCTGAATTTCCATAGAAGTGGTAAAAGACCTCGTTATATTGGCATGCATAGTTACAATGGCACCAATTTTTACCGCCTCAAAAAAATCAACACGGTTTATCGAAGCCGTAACCGCTATTGTACCGGCATGGGTTTGTGCACACACAGCCGCTGCTATATCCATCCACTCGACCAGCCTGCCGCCTTTCAACAAATCCATCGGATTCGTATCATTAGGACAAACCACTTCTGTTTTAATCGTAGCTGAAATGGCAGGCTCTTTACCGGAATGTTTTTTTGATGGCATCAGTTCAATAGAATTTTATGTTGGCAAATATAATAAATAAGGATATTTTTGTCTTTAATTATTTACGAAATGGTGTTTCCTGAAAAATCCAAGTTATTGTTAGTGATACTCTTGCTCGTAGGTTTTATTACCTACACAGGATTCATTTACAAGGATTTGCCCGTTACAACGTCCCACGCAACTTCAGCAGCAATGGAAGGCAAAGCATTGTGGCAACAGAAAAATTGTAATGCCTGCCACCAGGTCTATGGCCTCGGCGGTTATCTTGGCCCCGACCTGACGAATGTATTTTCAAAAAGAGGACCGGCATATATTTCTGCCTTTTTAAAAAACGGCACACCCGTGATGCCTAATTTTCATTTTACCCAAACTGAAATAGACGCATTACTGGCATATTTAAAAAACATAGACCATTCAGGCACTGCTGACCCACGAAAATTTACTAAACACTATGACGGAACAATCGAGTAAGCAAAAACAACCGGTTGCTATTTTCTTTTTTACCGCCGCCCTTATTTTATTCGCTACCGGTATGCTTTGGGGTATTATGGGTGCTTTATCCTATGTTTTTCCGGGTTTATTAAAGTCAACTTTCTCTTTCGAAAAAATCAGGCCACTCCATGTTTCTTCCGTAGTCTTTTGGATTATTTTATCTGCCATTGGCAGTGTTGCCAGTTTTTTGCAACAACATACCGGCCGAAAAATTTATTCGCCTCGCTTATTAAGAATCCAGTTTTTTATTTTTTGTATCACTATCATTTTGATTCTATGTTCTTACCTGATGGGAAAATTCGGTGGCCGTGAATATTGGGAATTTCACCCTGTATTTGCTATTCCCATTGTCATTGGATGGATTCTTTTTTTAATCAATATGCTACGATCTATCCGTCATTTTAAAAAACAACCTGTTTATATATGGATGTGGTGCACGGGCATTGTGTTTTTTCTTTTCACTTTCCTGGAGTCATATTTATGGCTATTCCCTTATTTCAGAAATAATATTGTCAATGATATGACCATACAATGGAAATCTTATGGTTCTATGGTAGGCTCGTGGAATATGTTGATTTACGGAAGTAGTATTTTTCTGCTCGATAAAATCAGCGGCTCACAACGATACAGTTATTCCCGCATTGCTTTTCTTTTATATTTTTTGGGTTTGTTCAACCTGATGTTTAATTGGGGCCATCATATTTATACCTTACCTACACATTCTTTTATCAAGCATATCGGTTATCTCGTCAGTATGACGGAATTGATTCTTCTCGGCCGCATTATTTATTTATGGAAATCATCTTTGTCAACTGCCAAAAAACAATATCATTTATTGGCGTACCGTTTTTTATTGGCTGCAGATATATGGATTTTACTGACTTTAATTTTGGCTATCGCCATGTCGGTGCCGGCCATCAATGTATATACACACGGCACACATATAACAGTAGCCCACACAATGGGTGCCACCATTGGCATCAATAGTTTTTTAATCCTGGCATTCATTACCGATATTTTTAAGGATCAGTTTCCGGCCGTCAAACCTTCTTTAAAATTTTTTAATGCCGGTTATTGGATAGCCAATATTGCACTATTTATTTTTTGGGTCAGCCTTGTGGGTGCCGGCATATTGAAAGCCCAATGGCAAATGAGTGAACATCAAATTCCTTTCGGTAGTATGATGCAGCAACTACATCCCTATTTTATTGTCTTTTTTGTTTCGGGTATCCTGCTAACGATTGGCTTTTTGTTTATCATTTTTGTATTGCTTCGCCAGCAAAGGAATGCTTGCAAACAAACCGGAGAAAAATAACGGTGTTGCATAAATTAATATTCAAATCAATAAAAATATATAGTATATTTCTTTTTCAATAACAGAATATGTTTTCCAAAACAACAGAATATGCGCTGCGGGCCGTTATTTATATCGCACAAAAAAGTGCTGCGGATAAAAAAATCGGTATCACGGAAATTGCAGAAGCCATTGATGCACCCACATCTTTTACGGCTAAGATTTTGCAACAGTTAACCAAGGATGGCAAGATCATTAAATCAGTCCGTGGGCCGGGTGGCGGATTTTATATGCCGGCCACTGCACAAAAAAAAGCTGTACGCCTGATTCTCGAAATTATGGAAGAAGATGAAGTGTTGGATAAATGTGTATTGGGATTGGCGAATTGTTCCGAAACAAAACCCTGCCCGATGCATGCCCGCTATAAAGAAATCAAAACACAATTGATCAGGTTGTTTGAAGAAAAAACAATTGAAGACTTAGTCAGCGGATTAGCAACCGGCAAAACTTACATTAATAATCGAAGTAAAGGAAGATGAACCCGGCCATATTTTTTTATCCTTACAAACCGGCCATAACAATTTCTCTCAATGAATCTATTGGCACTCTCTCCTGCTCCATTGAATCTCTGTGACGAATGGTTACCGTTTGGTCTTCTTTCGTTTGATGATCGACTGTTACACAATACGGCGTACCCAAAGCATCCATTCTCCGGTATCTTTTTCCGATTGAATCTTTTTCTTCATAGAAACAACGAAAATGCGGTTTGCAAGCTTGTATTATTTCTTCGGCTATTGCAGGTAGTCCGTCTTTTTTTGTCAATGGTAATACTGCCAATTTTATCGGTGCCAATACAGGTGGTAATTTCAAAACCACCCGGCTGTCTTTTTTTTCTTCTGTACCAGCCTCTCCGGCAGGCAGGCTCAAATCTTGTTCTTCATAAGCCTGGCTGATTACTGCCAAAAACATTCTGTCTAATCCTATGGAAGTTTCAATTACATAAGGAATATAATTGCCGTAAGGTTTACCGGTTTCAGGATTCAGGTCATTATCGAAATATTGCATTTTCTTCTTGCTGTATTGCTGATGCTGTTGCAAATCAAAATCGGTACGGGAATGAATGCCTTCCAGTTCTTTAAATCCAATGGGAAATTCGTATTCAATATCGCAGGCTGCATCGGCATAGTGGGCCAGCTTTACATGATCATGAAAACGGTATTTAGCTGCTGGCATTCCCAAACTTTCATGCCACTGCATTCTTTTGGCTTTCCATTTTTCGTACCATTCTTTTTGTGTACCGGGTCGAACAAAGAATTGCATTTCCATTTGTTCAAATTCCCTCATCCGAAAAACAAATTGGCGGGCTACGATTTCGTTGCGAAAAGCTTTTCCGATTTGTGCAATGCCAAAAGGAATTTTTAAGCGGCCGGTTTTTTGTACGTTTAAAAAATTTACAAAAATACCTTGTGCCGTTTCCGGACGCAGGTACACAATATTATTTCCCTCTTCCGAAGATACTGCCGTGCCGAATTCGGTAGAAAACATCAGGTTGAACTGGCGAATCTCCGTCCAGTTGCAGGTATGGCTGACAGCACATTGCATCTTGTTGTCATCAATCATTTTTTTCAAACCGGTAAAATCGTCTTTGGCCAACAGCGTTTCCATGGAAGCCAATAATGCAGCCGCTTCGTTTTCTTTGCCTTCGGCAGATAAAGCCGCCGCATATTCTTCTATTAAATGATCGACACGGTATCTTTTTTTACTGTCTTTATTATCAATCATCGGGTCATTGAAATTGTCCACATGGCCGCTGGCTTTCCACGTAGTGGGATGCATAAATATGGCGGCATCTATACCTACAATATTTTCATCAGCTAATTGGGTCATTGATTTCCACCAATAATCTTTGATGTTTTTTTTCAACTCACTACCCATTTGACCGTAATCATACACGGCCTGCAAACCATCGTAGATTTCACTACTCGGAAAAATAAAACCATACTCTTTACAATGTGAAATGATTGCCTGGAACTTATTATCCGTCGGTGGTTGCTTTTGTTTATTTTTTGCCATAGTGCCGCAAAAATAAGGCAAACCACGAGGATTGTACCGGCTAAAACAGCAACAAAAAATTAATTTAATCGACAGGCAATTCTATGGCGTTGCTACAACAAGTGCAAATCGTTCGGCCATCAATTGAAAGATTTTTCACCCGGCTCGTACAACAATCTACTAATTTGAAATCGACATTTAGTTTATACACTCCCGAACCGGCAATGACAAGATACATTTCGGGCTGTGCATCGGACACTTTAAAATATTGATGTCCTGCATCTTCTATAATGGGAACGGGAAAATTCCTGTCAGCATCGCTAAACAAAGAAACGTCGGCTGCTGTATAACGAGGATGACTTCCAAAAACCAAGTCTTCGCCAGAAGTTTTATCGATTAGCCGAAAATAAAAGTAATAATTGTGTATAAGACAGGCTACACCCGAACAATCTTCATCAGTATCGGGACAGGAAGCGTTATTGGATTTTTTGCAGGCGACAAATAGTAAAGTGAAAATAAATATGCCAAATAGTTTTTTCAAAGCTTACCTTTTCTATTAGGGCTAAAATTACTTCAAAAATGCTGCTTATTAAGAGCTAAGCTTTTTGTTTTTAACATGGCGTTCTGCATCTCTCGTTGTTTTTTTCTCCATATTCTTTTGGAAAGCTTCGGTAAGATTCACGCCGGTTTGATTGGCCAGGCATATCAACACCCAGAGGACATCGGCCATTTCATCGGCCAGGATTGCTTCTTCTTCACCTTTCTTGAATGATTGATCACCGTATTGTCGAGCCATGATGCTGGCCATTTCGCCTACTTCTTCCGTCAGCACAGCCATATTGGTCAGCTCCGAAAAATAACGGACTCCATAATTTTTAATCCATTCATCGACCCGCTCCTGTGCTTGTTGAATAGTCATAACAAAATTTTTAGAAATGCAATTGCAATATAGCATGATTCTTGCGTTATATATCATCCTGCTGCTTGAAGCAGCGAATCCAAACCCTTGTTTTTAATCATTCTTGCAAAAAAATTAATATCCGCCATGCAAAAAAAAGTCCAACGGCTTCTGGCCACCGCATTCTTTAGTCTCTTGTTTTTCAACTTACAAGCTCAGCCCACTGATCCGCCAACGGCAAAAGATAAACCTTATAAAATTATGACTACCCGGCAACAGGTAACGATAAAAAGCACAAAGCCCATTCAAAAAATTATGCTTTGGACCATCAATGGTAATCGGGTGGTAGAGCAGAAAGAAGTCAATAAAAACAATATCAGTTTTAATGTTCCCATCCGGCAACCCAATTTTTTTCTGATGATAGGCCTTACTGATGGCAAAATTTTTACGGAGAAAATAGCGATGCGTTAATACGAAAGCCACGAATCAAAGTCTAAATATTATTCTCTTTTTTTCGTATCGAGCACAATCGTTACAGGTCCATCATTGGTTAACTGCACTTTCATATCGGCGCCAAATTCACCGGTTCCGATTGGTTTGCCAAGGTCAAGTTCCAATTGTTGTATCATTTGTTGATATAAGGGAATGGCTACTTCGGGTTTACTGGCTTTGATATAAGAAGGCCGGTTGCCTTTTTTGGTAGATGCGTGTAATGTAAACTGGCTGACAAGTATCAACTCGCCATTTTCATCAAGAACGGATTTATTCATCACGCCATCGGCATCATTGAAAATGCGCATATTCACAATCTTGGCACTGAGCCAATGAATATCTTCCGTGGTATCTGCATCTTCAATACCGAGCAAGACCAATAGCCCTGTACCGATTTTTGCAATCGATTGTCCATCTACATTTACTTCTGCCCGGTTTACCCGTTGAATAACTGCCCGCATAATGCTTAATTTTGAATTACAAAAATAACAGATGACAATGATTGATGTAGAAAAAGAAATCAGTTTTCAAACAACACGCAGTGGCGGCAAAGGCGGGCAAAATGTCAACAAAGTTGAAACAGCCGTTATTGCAAGTTTTCATATTGCATCATCCGTTATTTTAACAGATAAACAAAAATCATTGCTCCTGGAGAAATTAAAGAATAAAATTTCAGCAGACGGGAATTTACATACCAAATCGCAGCGGCATCGTTCACAATGGGCCAATAAAGAAGATGCCGTAAAAAAAATTCATCAAATATTATCGCATGCCTTAACGCCCAAAAAACCACGCATCGCTACGACAATCAGCAAAGCTGAAAAACACAGAAGATTAGAAGCCAAAAAAAGAAAAGCGGAAACAAAAGCCAACCGGAGAAAATGGAAACCCGGCAGCGAATAATTTTCGGGATAAAAAAGTTAATTTTACCATTCAATAAAAACCTGTGAGAAAAAGTATTATAACAGTTACCTTATTATTCTTCATTACGTTTTTACTAACGCAATTTATCTCTTCCTGCAAAAAAGTTTTGTCTATACCCGGCGTGCACTTGTTAACACCCGAACAACCCGATAACTTTCCGCCGCCGCTGTATAATTTTGCCAACAACCCATTGAGTGAAGAAGGTTTTCAATTGGGAAGAAAATTGTTTTACGACACAAGGCTTTCTGCCGATACTGAAGTTTCTTGCGGCACTTGTCACCAACAAATTGCCGCCTTTGGCACCTATAACCATGACCTGAGCCACGGCGTTCATCATTCGCATACCGAAAGAAATGCACCGGTACTTTTTAACCTGAACTGGTATCCCAGCTTTCATTGGGATGGCCGGTTTGATAATTTACAGGATGAAGCCGTGCAACCGATTACCGGCGTATTGGAAATGGGCGAAACTTTTCAACGAATAAAAAATAAAATAAAAGACGACCCCGAATACCAAAGATTATTCAAGCAAGTCTTTAATACTTCCGAAATTCAACCCATCTATATTCTAAGAGCATTAGAACAATTTACCGGCTCATTAATTTCTTCCGATTCAAAATATGACCAGTATAAAAAAGGACTGGCAACTTTTACAACACAGGAAGCTGATGGCTATGTTGTTTTTACAACACACTGTGCCGGTTGTCATAAAGAACCTTTATTTACCGACAACAGTTATCGCAACATCGGCTTGCCGAAAAACAACCATTTGAATGATAACGGAAGAATGAGCGTAACAGGATTATCTTCCGATTCATTGAAATTCAAAGTACCTACTCTTCGCAATTGTTATAAATCTAATAATTACATGCACGATGGCAGGTTTGGTACCTTGCAGCAAGTGATACAACATTACCGCTTTGGCGTACAACAAAGCCCTACACTTGATCCTGCTTTAACCAATGGCATACAAATGACAAATACTGAAGCCGATGATCTGTTCAAATTTTTACAAACACTTACTGATTTTTCTTTTTTAAACAATCCACGTTTTGCCAAACCCGATTGATTTTTTTCTTCCCTGCGGATGAAAGATATTTGTTGTATGAACCAGCGGGAAATTTTTCTTCGGCACATTGCACAAACTTCTTTATCGCCAATGGCGTTGGAAATAAACCGTGCAGATGGTTGTTGTTTATATGATAAAGACGGAAAAGAATACATTGACCTTGTAGGCGGCATCAGTGTTGCCAATACCGGCCACCGGCACCCGAAAATAATCGCTGCCATTCAACAACAACTGGAGGCTTACTTGCACATTATGGTGTATGGCGAATTTATAGAATCGCCGCAGGTGCAATATGCCAAATTGTTGACTGAACATTTACCTGAAAATTTAAACTCGGTTTATTTTACCAACTCAGGTGCCGAAGCAGTTGAAGGTGCTATGAAGTTGGCTAAAAGAGTAACCAACCGTTCACAAATTATTGCATTCAATCAATCGTATCACGGATCCACGCAAGGCGCTTTAAGTATTATCGGCGATGAATATTGGCGCAATGCTTTCCGGCCATTATTGCCCGATATTTTGCATGCTGATTATAATTCTTTTGATGCACTCAACTTCATTACAGAAAAAACTGCTTGTGTCATTGCAGAAACCGTACAAGCCGAAGCAGGTATTAATGCTCCTTCCAAAGAATGGATGCAGGCTTTGCAAAAAAAATGTAAAGACACAGGTGCATTATTGATATTGGATGAAATACAAACAGGTTTCGGGCGAACAGGAAAACTTTGGGGTTTTGAACATTTTGATATTTTTCCTGACGTAATACTTTTGGGTAAAGCCCTTGGCGGCGGCATGCCATTGGGTGCATTTATTGCCGATAAAAAACTGATGGATGCTTTTACTGATCATCCCGTGTTAGGACATATTACCACTTTTGGCGGCCATCCTGTAAGTTGCGCAGCCGGTAAGGCAGCTATGAAAGTTTTAACGGAAGAAAAGTTAATAGAGAAGGTATCTCAAAAAGAAAATCTTTTTACTTCTTTGTTAGTTCACCCGAAAATAAAAGCTGTTCGTTTATTCGGTTTGTGGATGGCTGTAGAATTTGATTCTTTCGAAACCAATAAAAAAATTATTGATACCTGTATTCAAAATGGCGTATTAACTGATTGGTTTTTATTTGCTGCCAATTGTTTAAGGATTTCTCCTCCTTTGACAATTGCTGAAAAAGAAATTGAGAAAGCCTGCAGTATCATACTTGCAGCCTGTAACTAATTTTTTTTTCGTTACGACACATCCTTATATAGACATGAGCACAGGATTTAAAAAACTAAGCCAAGGATTTTCAATTGAAATTATGATTGCTTTATTGATAGACAATAATTGAAATTTCTATAAAATTATATTGAAATTCAATGCTTTAAAAAAAAATTGATATTAAATTAAATAATATTCTAACTTACTGTCATTCTTTACCAAAACTATTTAAAATGAGAAAATTATTTATTCTAATTACTGCGTTGTTTGTCTTATCAAATTCTTATGGTTCGAATGTTGTAAATACACCTCCATTAAAGGCTTCTGAAATTTATTTACCGATAGGCAACACGGGCAAATACATTTCAATGCAAGAATTATCAACTATCAAAATGAAAGACTTGCAAAAACTGACAGGTAAAAAAATATCTTTTTTTGAAAAAATTGCTTTTAAAAAAGCACAGCGACAATTACAAAACAGCATTAATTATGACGGCACTTTCAATTCAAAAAGAATTGAAAAAATGATGAAAAAAAATGGTAATGGTGAAGGCTTTCAGGCGGGTGGTTTTTTTCTTGGTTTTTTATTAGGATTGATTGGCGTTTTAATTGCTTATTTAATTAATGATGGCCAAAAAAGAAATAGGGTTAAATGGGCTTGGATTGGATTAGCAGTTTGGGTTGGAATCTTAGGAATTATTTTAGCCACCGGTGGTAACTTATAAGATTTCAAATAATAGTTATACAAAACTTTTTTAAAAAACTAAAGACCTTCACCAAAGAAGGTCTTTAGTTTATATTGACTATACTTTTCTTCTAAAAATCCAATCCCATGGCAAAATAGAATTGCGGTTTTCCTTTAAAGAAACTATTCATTTCCCAGGCTGCATCGAAGCGGAGGAAATAACCCAATAAAGTACTCCTGGCACCAAAACCATAGCCTCCGGCAAAAGGACCGATACCGCCTGATTTTATTTTCACCAAAACGGGTGGCATTCCATAGGTTACTGAAGGCCGTTCTATTTTATTGTATTTACCATTCCATGCTGTTCCCAAATCAATGAATTGTACCAATTGAAAATTTCTTAAAAAGGCATTGTTAATCGGTTTATTAAATAAGGAAGTAAACACCGGCGCCCTGACTTCGCTATTGATGATAACGGCGTTATTGCCATTGGCCACATTTTGTTTGAAGCCACGCAGGTTCACTGCCAAGGATTGATACGCATAGTCATTATCGGGGTCGGGTTGATTGCTCGGAATAAAATACCGGTACGAACCATCGCTTTTCTGATTCTGTCCAAACATCAACCAGTTGTCAACACCTCCGAGATAATAAATTATTTTTTGATTGCCCCAGGAAAAATCGCCTGCTGCCCTGACTGCCCAAATAATATTTCTGTAAATAGGTAAATAATGCCGTGCATCAAAACCAAAATTGAAAGTCGTAGGATGGTTTTTGGGTCCTGCTGCTCCGGTTTTTGAAATCCTTGCATTCAAATCCATATATACTTTATAGCGAAGGCCTTTCCAGATATTGGTAGCCGGTGACACCGCATCGTCATGTACATATTCTATATGTGCCAATCCGTAAGTATTCCGGTCAAAGGTTCTTTTCAATGATGATGGGCCGGTGGAAAGTGCAACATATTTATCGCTGCGATAACCAATATTGAATCGCAAACTTTGAATCCGGTTGAAGGGATAGGTAATCGTAGCCTGGTACAAATTGGTAAATTGCTTGGCAAAAAATGCAGAATCATTATATAATGGCGGATTTTTGACTGCTGAACGATAATAGGTTAATCCATAGTCCAATCTTTTTTTCAGGTACTGGGCAGAAAATACATATTCATTGTTTTTCAAATCGGGACTAATCCGAAAGCCGCCGGCAAATTTCCAATCTTCAAATAAATCGGAAGTACCGACTCGCAAAATGCCGTTGAAAGGGTCATTATTACTCAACTGAATGGGTCCGGCTCCACCTTGGTAAGGTTGAAAACGAGTAACCAACACACTATTATTAAATCCGCTAACGAGATAATCATTAAAGAATTTCGGCGGACGATATTCATATACTTTCGCTTTCTTCAATACAGCTTGCTTCTTCATTTCTACCGACTTCACTACTTTACCTAATTTAGATTGAGTAGTATCCGTTTTTTCATCTTCAAATCCGGTATTGAATACATTTTCTTCCTGTTTCTTTTTGACCGAATCGGGCAGGCGTTGCAAAATAGCTTGTTTCCTATTGGCCGCTTTCATTTCTTCTATTTGTTGTCGCCGGAATTCCGTTGGCCTGGCTGTAACATTTCTGCGGCGCAAAACTGATTCATTCACCTTCAACCGATAAAGTAATTTTAAATTACCGAGTTTAACTACTTCGCTCACCATTTGATTATCACCTGCTGTTCTTGTTTCCAACATACTGCTTTGGTAATTGGTCAACGGGAATACATAAGATGAATCATTGGTGATGGCCACAAAACCAACTGAATCAATATCATTTTTGCTCCAGTCTTTTAATACACTATCCACTTCCGTCCTTTCTGGATTTCTCAACACTTCATCGCCAATAAAAACCAATGTATCTACACCGGCTGCTGCGGTTGTAAAGAAACCGGCATATCGATTGTTGATGCCATTTTCATCGCTTACAAATGTGAAATGCGATTGATTGTATTGCGAAGGATAACGGGCATTACCAAATGTTAAATCCGTGAGTTTGGAAATTTGTTTTGTATCGGATTTATTCCAGTTGTCGATTAAATAAATATTGAAATGATCAGCAGGCAATGAATCATCGCTACTGGCGGCTTGTGCCGTTGGCCGGTTGCTCGCATATAAAATGCCGGTTTTATTGGGAAAAGCAACAAACGAAGGATCTAAATCATCGTAAATGTCATTGGTAATTTGTTCTATCTTTTGGTTGTTGATTTTAAAAGTATAAAGATCGGATTGCCCGCTGCGCACAGCACTCAATAATAAAGTATTGTTATCGAGCATAAATTTCATATCCTGAATCTGGTCGAACTGGTCAATGTCTTGTTTCCATAATTTTATATGATTGACCAGGTCGTAGATAAAAAATTTCGTTTGACCTTCATCGTTATACAGTACAGCCAATCTTGTGCCTTTACCATCCCAGGCCAGGATTGGATAATTCGGATGCAATTGTTTATCTCTCGTACGAACACCAAATTTGGCCAGCACTTTTCTGTTTACAAAATTCTCCATCAGCACAACCTGGTAACGGCCTTGTTTATATTCCACAACCGCATAAGTATAACTTCGAGGAACAGGATTGGCATTGAAGCGGATGTAATCTTTTTTCCCGATTTCTTCGCTCACCGATAATTTTCCTCTCGGTGTATTTCTTCTGCCACGGATATCTTTGAAATATTGTTGTTGTACATCGGTCATAAAATCGGCCAGCAGGTCTTTGAATTTTTTATTGGCAATTTTTTTCGATGCATTATTCAAGTTGCGGTAAATACGAGCCAGGTACAAAAAATAAGTTACTTTTTCTTTGCCATATTTATCGGCAATGTATTTCCAAAAAGCATGGCCTGCCAGCAAAGGTTTTTCAAATGCAAACTGGTAAAAATTATTATAATCGCCTGAAAGCATGACGGCACGCAAGTCATCGTCGAGTGAAGTATTCCAGTTTTCGGCGGCATACTCTATATATCCATCGGTAAGCCATTCCGGTAAATCCAACAAAGCCTGGTTGGCAGCAAATTCCCCAAGGTCATCGCCAAATAATAAATTCCTGACAAGAACATTGGCAATGCCTTGCCTGATTTGTGTTTTTAAATGAGCATGATTGCCATCGAAATAAACAATCATTTTATTATTCACCAGTTTGGTTACGCCACCGGTATTTTGCCAGTCAATGCCCAACCCGATGTTGGATTGTTGCATTTCATCATAATTATTATACACGACAATATTGATGCGGCGCTGAATACCATACTCCACAAATCCTTCGATGGAAGGCAATTCCAGTTCGGCTACCTGTGCTACATATTTACCCAAGCCCAATCCATCCTGGCTGAAATAAGTGTTAAAATTATCGGTCTGGTAATATTTCCATTTGAATTTCTGGTATTGCACACGGTTTTTGCCGAATTCAACGGTACTCACCTGCGCCTTTGTGGAGATGGACCATAAAAAAGAAAAACAGACCGTCAGACTTAATAATTTCTTCATAAATACAATTCAGTTTCCAATGAGTTTTTTATTGTACCGGCGAATAGTTCCTGTTTATTTTTTTCTGTTTCCAAAAATAATTCATTGCCTTTTCTATTACTTTTGTGTTTTCACCAACAGGATTCATTTCAGAATCTTAAAAATACGAAAAACCATCCATGTTAACTGTTAAGTCTTTCACTTTTAATCCCTTCCAGGAGAATACCTATCTCGTGTATAACGAACAGCAACAATGCTGCATTATAGATCCGGGTTGTTATTTTCAAAATGAAAGGGAAGAATTAAAAACGGCCATTGAAAAGACAGGGCTTCAACCTGTTATGCTGCTTAATACCCACTGCCATCTTGACCATGTTTTTGGCAACCAATTTGTCCATGACAACTGGCAACTCGACCTGCAGATTCATCCCCTGGAGCAAAAACTGCTGGAACTGGCGCCCGAAACGGGAAAAATGTACCAGACTCCATTTGAAAAATATTCCGGGCCGGTTGTTTTTCTTGAGGAAAATAATTCCATCAAATTGGGTCATGAAGAAATGGATATCCTTTTCACTCCCGGCCATTCTCCGGGAAGTATTTCGTTTTATCACAAAGCCGGCAACTTTATTATTGGTGGTGATGTGTTATTCAATGGCAGTATCGGCCGCACTGATTTGCCCGGCGGCGATATGGACACTTTGGTTGCCAGCATCCGCAAGCAATTTTATACACTACCCGATGATACCCTAGTTTATAGCGGCCACGGGCCCGAAACTACAATCGGATTTGAGAAAAAGAATAACCCTTTCGTGCGGGAAAACTAAATGGCTATTTTTTGAGAAACCGGCCAATGACTGGTAATTGCTGAAATTCTTTTCGCTCAACAAGCAATACAAAAACAACGAAAGAAAATAAAATGACTGTGGCAAAACCTCTATTGACCCATACGCCAAGATGCAGTTGGATAAATAAATAATGAATGAAATACAACAAGACGACAATCACTATATACGCCACCAATTTTTTCCAGGCATAAGGAATGCGATAGGCTTTTTGTCCCCAACTGTAAGAGATGACCATCATAGTGCCATAACAGGCAAAAGTAGCCCAGGCACAAGCCATGTAACCATATTTGGGAATAAATAAATAGTTGATCATCACCGTTAGTACCACACCTATCAGTGTTATCCAGGCACCGGATAATGTTTTATTACTCAGTTTATACCAAATAGAAAGATTATAATAAATACCAAGGAACATATTGGCCAACAATAAAATGGGTACAACTTTCAGGCCTGTCCAGTAAATAGGTTTACTGAGAAAATATTTCCAGACATCAAGGTATAAAGCCACTACCAAAAACATACAACACACCACTATGACAAAAAACTTCATCACCCGTGCATAAATACGTTGCGGATTTTGCCCATCGGCATGTTTGAAAAAAAACGGCTCGGCACCGAGGCGGAATGCCTGAATAAACAAAGTAATTAAAATCGACAGTTTATAACAACCACCATAAATGGCCACTTCAATTTTTGGCGAAGCCGCAGTGGACCACCAACCCAGCATAATGCGGTCGAAGGTTTCATTGATCATACCACCAAAACCCACAATGACTAACGGTAAGGAATAGAGCATAATTTCTTTCCACAATGCGCCGTTGAATTTCCACCGGAAAGAAAAAAACTCTTTCCATAATAATAGAAAAGTGAATGCCGACTGAATCAAATTGGCAATGATGACATACCCGACGCCGATATTTTTATTATAGAAAATCAAAAAAATACTGTCGGGATTTTTTTTGGCAATCGCCGGACAAACGGACAAAAAGAAAATTACAAAACCGATATTGATTAAAATTCCCACAATGCGTATGGTGGCGTACTTGATAGGCCTGCCTTGTTGCCTGAGTTTAGCAAAAGAAATAGTTGTCAACGCATCGAAAGCAATGATAAAGGCACTCCAGGTTATAAACTCCGGGTGCTCTTTCAGCGAAATGAAAACGGCCAGGTCATGCCGGAAAACTAACATCATAACCGTCAGGCTGATGGTACTCATGATGAGTGAAACGGTAATTGTATTATACACATCATCGGCCCGTTCGGCTTTTTGCACATAGCGGAAATAAGCTGTTTCCAACCCGTAAGTAAAAATGATATTGAGAAAAGGAATGAGAGAATAAATTAAAATCATATCGCCATAAGCCGGAGCCAACAGCATGGCAGTAAGATAAGGCGTCAATAAATAATTGAGAAAACGGGCAGCGATGGAACTCACGCCGTACCACATTGTTTGCCCTGCCAGTTTTTTAATACCACTCAAAGGATTGGAATTTTAGGCTCAAAAATAACCTTTGCATCTACAAAAAACGAATAAAGTCTTTGGTTTTAGCTTCTCTTAACAACAAAAACAGCTTCTGAAAAGATTTCTTTCCTGATACTGAACAAACTGACACAATATAAATTGCTTGTAGCAGATAATCAACGAAGAAAAATGCAGGTTTTTTTGAGGTATATTTGAAGTGATTCAAAAACAATAAAATGGTTACACTCATCACAGGCACTTCATCTGGTGTAGGTCTGGAAACGGCCTTGCTTTTTGCCAAAAACGGCTACACGGTATATGCCAGCATGCGGGATACAACAAAAAATGAAAAACTGCTTGCAGCTGCAAAGCATGAAAACTTTGATTTGAAAATCATCGAACTCGATGTTTGCAATACGGCATCCATTCAAAAAGCTGTGGACACGGTTATTCGAGAAGAAGGTACAATAGATATTCTTGTCAACAACGCTGGCGCCGGTTTTGCCAAGTCAACAGAACAAGCCACTGACGAAGAAATACAATGGGTTATCCAAACAAACCTTTTGAGTGTTATCCGTTGCACCAAAGCCGTGCTGCCAATAATGAAAGCACAAAAAAGCGGACATATTATCAATCTATCTTCCGTTGGCGGTTTGGTAGGTCAACCTTTTAATGAATTGTACTGTGCTGCAAAATTTGGCGTTGAGGGTTATACCGAAGCCATGGCCACCTATATAACCGAGCCTTTCGGAATTCATTTTACTGCCATTGAACCGGGCGGTATTGCCACCGAATTTATCAAATCGGCTACGCAAAAAACTTTGGGGTCTTCCGGTTTGCCAAATGATGACTATACTCCCATTTTGCAAAAATATTTGGCCAGGTCGCAACAAAGAGCCGACAGTGTACAACAACCACACCAAGTGGCACAAATAATATGGCAAGTGGCACAATCTAAAAATCCGCCGATAAGAATCCGGACATCTGCATGGGCCGAAGCATTGTGTATGTTTAAAACCAAAGAAGACCCGACGGGTCATTTGCAAAACCAAAAAGTAATTGAACAATTTTTGTGATGAAAAATTTTGATGAAAAATGAAAACAAGCCAAACACATGATGAACGAATTGCCAACTTGATTTTTGCTTCGGTGTATCCGCATTATCTCAATAAAATAGAAAAGAAAGGGAGGACAAAAGCTGAACTGCATACGGTCATTCATTGGCTGACAGGATTTGATGACAAAAAAATTCAATCGTTGATAGATGAAAAACTGAGTTTTGAATTATTTTTCAAAAAAGCCAAATTGAATCCACATGCCAAATTGATAACCGGAGTTATTTGCGGTTACCGTGTGGAAGAAATTGAAAACCCGTTGACCCAACAAGTCCGCTATCTCGATAAATTGGTAGATGAACTGGCCAAGGGAAAGAAGATGGAAAAGATTTTGAGGGAAGAGTGAGCAACCAATTTATTTTTTTACAAAATTTTTAATGGCTATTATAAAATTCATCCTCCCATAATTTTTTTAATTTTAATAGTAAAATAAAAACTAAACATGCCCATCATTCTTCCCGTAGAAAATAAAAAACCGCAGTTTGGCCAGAATTGTTT
>JAGQWM010000025.1 GCA_020437365.1 Chitinophagaceae bacterium
ATATGATGGCCGTTTCAAAGATATTTTTGAAGAAATATACCTGCAGGAATTTAAAGCTCAATTCGACAAAGCCGGTATTGTGTATGAACATCGTTTGATAGATGACATGGTGGCCAGTGCTTTAAAATGGAATGGTGAATTTGTTTGGGCTTGTAAAAATTATGACGGCGATGTGCAGAGCGATACACTGGCACAAGGTTTCGGTTCATTGGGCCTTATGACTTCCGTACTGGTTACACCGGATGGAAAAACACTGGAAGCCGAAGCTGCGCATGGAACCGTAACAAGACATTACCGTAATCACCGGGCGGGCAAACCGACAAGTACTAACCCGATTGCTTCCATTTTTGCCTGGACAAGAGGATTGGCTTTCAGAGGAAAATTAGATAATAACCAACCGCTGATCGATTTTTGTCATACACTCGAAGCTGTTTGTATAGAAACGGTAGAATCCGGTAAGATGACCAAAGACCTCGCCATTTGTATTCATGGAAGTGGCGTCAAAGAAGGTGTAGATTATCTGAATACAGAGGAATTTTTAAAGGCTTTGGATGATAATCTTAAACAAAAACTTTCTCAGTTATAAATTAATTTGTAGAAACAAAAAAACCATCACGCCAAGGCATGATGGTTTTTTTATAAATATATTTTAATGCTGCTACACCCTGAAGTGAGAGAAAGCTTTATTGGCTTCTGCCATTCTGTGTGTATCTTCTTTCTTTTTGAAAGCGGCGCCTTCGCCTTTTGAAGCGGCTATAATTTCAGCGGCCAGTTTGTCGGACATACTGCGGCCGTTTCTTTCGCGGCTGTAACGAATCAACCATTTGATGCTCAATGATACTTTTCTATCCTGGCGTACTTCCGTTGGAATTTGAAAAGTAGCACCACCAATACGACGGCTTCTTACTTCTACACCCGGCGTAACATTGGCCAGGGCTTTCTTCCACACTTCATAGCCATCTTCTTTGGTTTGTTTTTCAACTTTTCCCAAAGCATCATAAAAAATAGTAAATGCTCCACTTTTTTTGCCTTCCCACATCAGGTTGTTGACAAAACGAGTTACCAGTTTATCATTGTATCTCGGGTCGGGAGCTAAAGGGAGTTTTTTCGCTTGTGCTTTACGCATGATTCAATTAATTATAGATAAAATTATTTTTTCGCTTTTTCTTTTTTGGTTCCGTATTTGGAACGGCTTTGTTTACGGTCTTTTACACCGGCAGTATCTAAGGAGCCTCTTACAATATGGTAACGAACACCCGGTAAATCTTTTACCCTGCCACCACGTATCAAAACAATCGAGTGTTCCTGCAGGTTATGTCCTTCACCCGGAATATAAGCAATCACCTCAATCTTATTGGTTAAACGAACTTTGGCCACTTTACGCAAAGCGGAGTTCGGTTTTTTGGGTGTTGTTGTATATACCCTGGTACATACACCACGACGTTGCGGACACTGGTCCAATGCTCTGGACTTACTTTTGGCCCGGATAATTTTTCTTCCTTTTCTTACTAATTGTTGTATTGTAGGCATTCTTGACCTTTAATTTTAAAATTGTGCCGTCGGGAAAGAAGATATTATTTGTCTCCAAACTGACGGGCGGCAAAGGTAACGGTGAGTGGTCGAATCTCCAAAAAAATAAACACCCATTTTTAGGGTTTTGCCCCTTTGGGGAAATAAATCGCCCCGTTTTGGGAACGGGGCGATAGTTTCTTTCATAAAAACCTTTTTTACAAGCTGTTATAACTTCACCATCCAATTGTATTTATCCGGTCTTTTTCCTTCACGAATATCGTTTAACCAGGATTTTACCAACGGTGCTGTTTTCCACTTATCTACATCAAAATGCATTTCGAAATCTTTATAACGCAATTCTTTAATCATAGAAATAGTAGCTGCTGTACCGGTACCAAAAACTTCAAATAATAAATTGGCTTTATAGGCTTCTATTATTTCATGGATGCCCAGTTTCCTTTCTTCCACTGCAAAGCCCATTTCCTTCAATAAAGTGATGGTGCTTCTGCGAGTGACGCCATCGAGTATAGTGCCTTGTTTCATCGAAGGCGTAATAGCCGTATTACCAATGATGAAAAAGACATTCATGGTACCACATTCCTGTACATATTTATGCTCAAAAGCATCGGTCCATAATACCTGATCGTAGCCTTTCTTCTTGGCTTCGGCTGTAGCGTACATGGCAGCAGCATAATTGCCAGCAGCTTTGGCGTAACCTACTCCACCCTTGGCAGCCCGTACATATTTTTCTTCTACATAAATGCGCATCGGTTTGCTATAATAAGGCCCGGTTGGTGCCAAAATAATCATGAATTTATAAGTATCTGAAGGCCTTACGCCAATCAATTCATCGGTAGAAAACATAAACGGACGGATATACAATGAATGGTCCGGTTTATTCGGAATCCAGTTTTTATCAAGCGTTACCAATTGCTTCATGCCTTCCATAAATAACTCTTCCGGAACCGTTGGCATTTGCATCCTGGTAGCCGAAATATTGAACCTTTCGAAATTATCTTTCGGACGGAAAATAGAGGCATTGTCATCGGCATCTTTATAAGCTTTGATGCCTTCAAAAATGGACTGACCATAATGCAAAACCGCCAATGAAGGACTCAGCAATAACGGCTGATAGGGTTTGATTTCAATATTTTTCCATTCACCGTTTTCATAATCTGCTTCGAGCATGTGGTCGGTAAAAAACTTTCCGAAAGGCAAATTTTCGAGGTTTACGTCTTTCAATTTGCTTTGTTCTGCTTTGCTAATTGTAATATCCATTGTTGTAATCATAAAACATTTAAATTTACTGCCTGAGAAAATACAAAACTAACACTTATTAGTGTAAATTTCTTTGGCAAATTATGGGAATAAATAAGCTTGTATTATCGAATCAATTGGCTGCCGAACTCTATCGTAATTCGCTGGTCTTACCGCTGCAAATTAGTGGAAAAAAATCAACTCTACCACCTGAAACTACTCAGACGGAAAACGATAATGATGGTTTGCCCTTTGCTTCAATTGGAAATAATACTAAAAAAATACTGATTCTCCAAAAAGCTGAAAACCATACACATATAGCAGATGACCAGTTACAATTCCTTATCAAAATACTTGCCGCATGTGGCTTGGGTTTGGCCGATGTAGCTATCGTCAACCAGGCGAAATATCCCACTGCTGATTTCAAAGAAATGAATGCTTTTTTCAATGCCAAAAATGTCCTTTTATTCGATATCGAACCGGCTGGTTTCGGCCTGCCGATGCGTTTTCCACATTTTCAGGTACAATCGTTCGACGGCAGTAGTTTTTTATATGCACCCTCGCTGCAGGAATTGGCAACAAATACAACAGCTAAAAAAGCATGTTGGGCTGCCTTGAAAAAACTTTTCAATATCTGAGTAAATATTGCAAAAACAAAGGTGTAAAACCTTAAATCATAGCTATTTGTATAGTAAGTTTGTGCATTCGCCAACGAAAAATATTTTTTTTGAAACTGATTTTTGCTACCAACAACCCACACAAAGTAGAGGAGATAAAAGCCATGCTCCATCGGGATATTGAGATATTGAGTTTGCAGGAAGCGGGTATTTTAATTGACATTCCGGAGCCTTACGATAGTCTGGAAGAAAATGCGAGGACAAAATCTGTTACCATTTATGAAATGACACATTTGCCTTGTTTTGGTGAAGATACCGGCCTGGAAGTAGCGGCTTTGGGTGGAGCACCGGGTGTAAAATCGGCCAGGTATGCAGGTGAAGACCGTTCTTTTGATGCGAATATTGAGAAGCTTTTGAGTAATTTGGCCGAAAAACAAGACCGGTCGGCGAGGTTTAGAACCATTATTTCCCTTATTTTAGATGGGAAAGAAAAACAGTTTGAAGGCATTTGCCCCGGCAAAATAATTGACAGAAAGAAAGGGACGCATGGATTTGGCTACGACCCAGTATTTATTCCCAATGGTTCGGCTAAAACTTTTGCAGAAATGGAACAGGCAGAAAAAGCTATTTTTAGTCACCGGCGCAAAGCCACCGATAAACTGGTCACATTTTTGAATAATCTGATATAAACGATAAACATTGGAAAGCAACCAAAACATACCCGAAAACGACCTAATTGAAGGATGTATAGAAGGCGACCGGCGTATGCAACAAGCTTTGTACGGCCGATTCTCGCCAAGGATGTATGGTGTATGCCTGCGTTATGCTACCAACGCTGCCGAAGCGGAAGACATTTTGCAGGAAGGATTTATTAAAGTCTTTAAAAAAATGCACACATTCCGTAAGGAAGGCTCTTTCGAAGGATGGGTAAGAAGAATTTTCGTAAACACGGCCATTGAACATTTCAGGAGAAGAAAATACCTGACACCGGTTACTGAAAAAGAAGAAAATACAATCGAAGGAAATTATACTTCGGTATTGGATGAACTGGCCGAGCAGGATATTTTACAATTGATCCAGGAATTATCGCCGGGTTATCGAACCGTTTTTAACCTGTATGTGATAGAAGGTTATACCCATAAAGAAATAGGCGATATGCTGGGCATTAGTGAAGGTACCAGTAAATCGCAGTTGTCGAGAGCCAAAGTGATTTTGCAGGATATGGTGAAAAAATTTATAGATAAACACAGAAAAGCCCGTTCAAAATAATTAACCATCAAAAATTTAGCAATGAAAACAACTTATTTTCTTCTGCCGGCATTGCTGATGTTTGTTTCATTTACTTCCAAAAAATCACCGGATTTTTGTGCCTGCTGCGGCGAAAAAGACCAATACATCGTCAGCCAGGATGAAGTAACTGATTATCAAAAAGAATATTTATTCGCCAAACTAAATTTTGAAAAAAAGGTCGGGCATTGTTATGTCATGACAGAAGACATAACCGGGTTGGGCAAAGGAGATAACAGTGCAGTTTATGCATCTTTCAACAGCGTTGATGCACAATACAAAAAAAATAACTGGGTATTTAGTTTCGGTACCAAAGACGGTAAAAAAGGTTCATTGATTTTACCACTGCCCGATTCAGTCCGTGCATCGCATATTGACATACATGAACCACAACAAAAAGGTGAAATTGTTTTGTATAAAGATTTGATTTTTAAAAATGAAGTCGTCGCCGGTACCGGTATTTTCAGTGCAGGTTTTTCCAAACCGGTTTTTTACAAAATGGTCATCCAGGGACGTGGAAATAATTGTGACAATCCCGAAGATTTTAAACACTGGCGACTCGATATTGAAGGTGAAAATGCCCACTATTCATTCTGCGGTACTTTTCATGCAACGTATTCAATCAAGATGCAATGACAGAAGGGCAAAAACATAAAATGTATCATTTTGCAGCACCACCACCGGATGGTGCCTGGGAGAAGATTGCCGGTGAATTGGATAATGTGCCTCTACATCATCCGTTTATTAAAAAAATGCAAACCCTGGCTGTACAACCCAATGCCACTTCTTGGCAGTTCATTGCTCTTGCACTCGATGAAGAAAAATTTAAAAATGACTATCAACAAAAACTATCAGGACTTGCTGTAACGCCCCCTTCCAGCGTGTGGGATAAAATTGCAACCGGTTTATCATTGGAAACAACAGTAACCCATAACCGAAAAAATAAAATTTCTGTTTTGCTTCGATATGCTGCAGCAGCCTGTGTATTGGCATTACTGGCTTGGGGTGCTTATTTTTTCCTGAATAAGAATACAAAAAACGAAATACCCATTGCGAAACAAACTGATACCACTGTAGAGAAAAAACTACCTGTTCCCAATTATGATATTGCAAAAGTTCTGCAAAATGAGAATGTCGGTATTGAAGGCATCACAGCATCTGTACAGGAAGCCCGCAATGATGCAGCACTGGAAGCCAGTAAAAAAACCTATGCAGTATTGGACAAAAAAATAAAAGACCCGAAAATTAAAAATGCGGCTGATTTTTTCTTTATGCCCGAAAGAGATGAACCCGGCGTAAGAGGTTTGGGCGATTGGACACCACCACAACAAACCAATAATCCTGACCGGTATTTTACTTTGATAACTCCTGAAGGCCATATCATTCGTATTTCTAAAAAGCTGGGCGATATGGTGGGTTGTGTAGCCGGCGCCGAACAGGATATCGAATGCCTGGAGCAATTAAAAAAATGGCGGGCCAAACTGGCGAACCCTAAATTACCTTCTTCCTCTGCCAATTTTATGGAGATACTGAATTTGGCCAAATCACTTGAAGATTAAAAGCCCAAAACGATTCATAAAAAATTTATATGCCCAGAATTAAAATTGATGTACCCGAAAAATTTGTTTTTAAATGTTCCATTCCCGTTCGCATCAATGATATAAATTATGGTGGCCATGTTGGCAATGATAAAATGCTCTCACTCGTACACGAAGCAAGAATGCAGTTTTTACAAAGCCTGGGATATAGTGAATTGCAATTTGGCGGTGCCGCACTGATAATGACTGACGCTGCCCTTAATTTTAAAAGCGAAGTTTTTTACGGCGATACCATTTCCGTTTCCATAGCTGTAACCGATATTTCTTCCGTAGGTTTTAACCTGGTGTACCTGCTGGAAAAAAACACGGCAACCGAAAAGAAAACCGTAGCCATTGTGCAAACAGGCATGGTTTGTTATAATTATACTGCCAAAAAAATAGAACAGATACCCGGAGAAGCCCTGAAAAAAATCAGTTAGCTCAACGATTCCAAATTTGCCAGTTTATTTCAGCTTGCAAGGTCAACATGTCCATCCCGTTTTTAATTGTAGCACCGGTTTGTTTTGCTTTTTGCAAAAAGACGGTTTCGGCCGGATTGTAATTCAAATCAAAACAATAATGTTGTGCCGTTATACATTCATAAGGAATCAGAGGAAATTCATTGATAAAAGAATGGCTGCCTAAAGGCGTTGTATTGACAATGACGTTATATTCTCGCATAAGGGCAGGCGTTAATTCTTTATAAGTCAATACGTTTTCGCTGGCTTTTTGTCTGCTCACCAATTGGTAATCCATTTTATTTTTTTGCAAAGCATAGCAAACTGCTGCGGCCGCACCGCCAGAACCCAATACCAACACTTTGGTATGATGTGGCTGCAATAAAGTTGTAAAACTTTTGTCAAAACCCATCCAATCTGTATTGTATCCGGTTAATTTTTCGTTCTCAATTTTTATGCAGTTGCAGGCGTTTAACCCGGCAGGAATATTTGCTGTATTGTCTAAAAAAGGAATGACTTGTTTTTTATAAGGAATCGTAACCGCCAATCCTTTCAGTGAATTTTTATTTTGCGAAATAAGTTTCGGAAATTCCGTTATATCTGCCAGCGGAAAATTTTCGAAACGGCAGGCATCCAAATTTTCCTTTTCAAATTTCTTCTCAAAATATTTTTTGGAAAACGAATGTGTCAATGGAAAGCCAATCAATCCATACAAATGACCGGTTTCCTTATTCGTTTTTTCAATCATTAGCTTCTTTGTCGAGATATAAATGAAATGTATCGCCCCGCAAACCAATCCGCATTGTTTCGAGAGAAATGACTTCTATCGGCGCAATGTTTCCCAGATTCACATTGCATCCTACGAGATTGATAAAATATAATTGCTGTGCTTTTTGAGGTGCTTCCCATATAATTTTTTCAGCCGAAATTTGGGTCAGGATTTCCTGTACCAACCCTTCTCTTACCTCGCCGCTACCGCGGTAAATACCCACATTGCCTGCTTCCCTAGCTTCGGCAATCACATAAGTGGAACCGGCTTCAATTTCCGCTTTCATCAGTTCAATCCATTTATACGGCGGAATAATATGTGCCGCATCTTTACTTCCCACTTCGCTCAATACAATACCGTGCGGTGTTAGTTTTTCTATGCACTTGCATTTTTCGGTATGTGGAATGGTGATAGAGCCATCGCTGACTTCCATATAGCTGATACCAAAATCTTTACAAACTGCAATATAATCGTCGAACTGGTTGCGAATAAAAAATGCTTCGAACAGGGTGCCGCCGAAATAAACAGGAATATCATAAGAACGGTACACTTCCAGTTTTTCCCTTAAGCCCGGCGTGACGAATGACGTACCAAAACCCAGTTTAATAATATCTACATGCGGATGAGCTACGCTTAAAAAATCTTTGACTTGCTGAATACTCAATCCTTTATCCATGACCATGGTCAACCCCGATTGGCGAGGTTTTTTATTCCGTTCCGGAATATTCGACATTGTAAAATTCATCATCTGCTTATTTTTTGCAATAGTAAATAAAACGGCGGCAAAAATAGGGAAGATTGGGGATAGTTTTTATGAGTTGGTGGTTGAAAGGGAGCCTTCATTCCCAGCCGAGGCTCACCGCAAGGTATCATACTTTCGTCAATAAAATTTTAATAGTTGATTCGGCGTGTTGCTGAACGGTAGTAATAATGTAAACGAATTAGTTTTCAGTTTCTTTCTTTTTTTTCCCCAAAAGAAAGAAACTGACTCTGCGAAACATGACTCTGCGAAACATCCTGTTTCACAGTAATATTTTATCGCTTACAGCGATATATTACACCTTTATTGGTGTTATGTCCTGCCTTGTGCAATAGCAATAACACCAACAAACGAATTCTTTTTTATTTTATTTCTTTTGCTTCTCCAAAAGAAAGAAGCAAAGAAAAGGAGCCCGAAATCAAAGCGTCCACACACAAAGGCTCCGCCACCCTCGCTGATTTCGGAGGCCGGGCTGCCCTGCTAAGTTTAATTTGTTTTAAAAGATGTTTTAAAATGCTTTTTATGTGTTGGCTTTGCACCTATTTTAATTTTTTCGACCTTGTTGGTCTTCCGAGCATTTTGAACGGCGTGTTGTTTTTTGCTGAACTCCAACAACTGCAAAATCAATTTTTACTTTCTTTCTTTTTGAATTTATTGAGTGAAGAGGAATTAAAAAAAATTATTTCCTCTTCGACCTGGCTATGACTTCTACCACTTGTTGGTTTTGCAAGACAGAAGGATTCAGCGCCACAAATTTTTTCACTCCCTTGGGCGATTGTAGCAGGGCTTCTTCCAATATCAATAATGCTTCTTTATTATTTTGCAACGCCATTAATACAGCAGCTTTATAAAACAGGAAAATGGTTTTCCCGTTTGTTTTATGAATAGCTTCGTCTGTTTGTTCCAACGCTTCTCCAAAATATCCGGCATTGTATAAACAACGAATCAACGCTTCCCATCCTTTTACATTGCGGGGCCGTAATCTCACAGCATTGGCAAAACTTTGTGCGGCATCTTCATATTCTTCCATCATTAATTTACACTCACCGGCCAATATATGGTAATCGGCTTGCTGTGTTTCCATTTGCAAGGCTGTGGTTATTTGTTTGAAACAAGGCACCCATTTTTCTTCATGGAAGTACGTCATAGCTATTTTATAAAGCAACCGGCTGTCATCATTGCGCAGATGCGATGCTTTCCTGTATTGTAAACGGGCTTGTGCATAATTTTTCAATCTATCGTAGCAATGGCCAATGGCTTCGAAAATAACATCTTCGGGCTGTGCCAGTTCCGTTACTTTTTCCAATACTTCAATGGCTTCTTTGTATTGCCGAAGGCGGATATAAGCATCGCCCATATTGCGGTAAGCATAATCAAATTTTTCTTCTATGGCGATGGCATATTTATACGCATCAATCGCTTTTTCATAAAGCTTTAATCCCTGGTAAGCTGCTGCCAGATTGAACCAGGCTAATTCGTTGTACGGATATTCATCAATAATCTGTTCATGCAGCCGTATGCTTTCTTCATTTCGCCCTGTGAAATCGGTCCAGAAACAAATCTTATATAAGGCTTCTTCATTATTGGGTTCTTCTTCCAAAATGGCTTTGAGGCAATCAAAAACTTTATCAAATTCTTCGTAATCGTCATATACATCGGCGAGTTCAAAAAGCAAATCTATTTTTTCATCCCGGTCAAATAAAGCCAATGCTTCTTCAAGAAGAAGGGCTGCTTTTTCGGGTTGGTCGAGTGCCATGAAAGCATCTGTTTTCAGGATATAGACATTGATATCGGCCCCATCGAGCAGCGAGGCATTATCCAATAGATTTAATGCTTCCTGGTAGCGGCGCAATGCCAATAAAATATCGGCTTTTTTAATGATCAGCCTTGCTGAATAAGGAAATTGTGTACTACCGATTTCAGCCGCTTCGAAGGCTTTATTCAGTTCGTCTTTTTCCTGGTAGAAATCTATTATTTTTTCAAAGGCATCTTCTTCTATAAAAGAGTGGTTTTTACCGATTTTAAAGTTTTCGTATTGTCTTAGCAATTCTTTGAGTTGCTCCCGATTTTCCCGGAAGGGGTTGTAATCTTTCATCTAAACGGACATTTAGTGTGCAAAACTATTTAAAGAGCCGGACCAGGCAGCAAAATCCCTTTGCCCCCTGATGAATTAATTTCCAACAAGTTAAATGAAAATATTGAGCTGTGGAAACATATTCTTTTCCCCAAATGTGCAAAATAGCCATAAAATTTTCCGGATGAATGTAACATTTGGGCAAAATCTGCGTTAATGAATTATTAAATTTCTTGATAAACGGTTTGGGTAATTTAATTTTTTGTCTTTATTTTTGTAAAGGAATGGTTAAAAGTGGACTACATAAGGTAAACCGCATGGGCATAAAGATGCTGATTACGCTACTCATAGTTGCAACAACTATTGTAACATTTGGCGCATTAGGCGATGGTAGTAAAAAATCTTCCCGTTTTCCAAAAAAATCAAATTTACTTTCCGGAAAAACTTTTACACAAAATACATTTACCTTAAAGTCCGGCTATACGTACCGTGGCAATCAGGTATTAAGTACACCCAGCAGTAATTTATATATCAATATGAATACTGTGGTTACTTATCAGAAAGGAAATAGAACATATATCGTGCCACTTAAAAAAAGAGTGATTCTCGATAAAGTCAATTTCCAATTGGGCAATCGCCAATTTCTTTCTAATTAATTATCTTTCGTTCCATCTCCCAAACTTTCTTCGTAGGTCAATACCCTGTACCCCGAAGTAGGCAATTCAAATTTGGCTTGTGCTACCGGATCAAAATTGATATTTGAAACTGTATAAGTTGCTTTCAGATTCCCGATATTGGCTTCATATTGCATGGCCAGTCCGGGCAAGTCTTTATTCAGGTATTGAAAATCTTTATTGACCGGCAATAATTCTCTCGTAAAATAAACCGTAAAGGTGCTGCCATCGGCCAAAGTGCCTACAGCTTTTTGGCAGGTATAGCCAAGAATCACTTTTGATACATCAGAGAAATTAAATTTGATGCCTTTATATTTTTCGTTGGAAGTAATCCAGTTATCCGGTGTCATGGTAATCATATATTTCTGCTTACCATATTCTTTCAGCACGGTGACATTCCCTGTTTTACCATCTACAATAGTTGCCTGCTGGCCTAAGGGGCTTATCATTTCAGAGCGGCTCGATTTTCCTTTCAGGTAAACAACACTGGTAGCTCCATCCAGTAAGTCGGCTGCCTGTGGTTTTGCTTTGCCGGTATTGATGACAATATCGTAGGTTATGGTACCTTCAGATAAAGTTCGTTGTGCATGGATTGGCAATGCACTCAATAAAGCCATAATGCCTGATAATATGTACGTATTTTTTTTCATTCTGTTCGTGCAGTTTTAGTATTCGAAAGACGTGCCAAATTAACCATTAAGTTGCGTAAAATAAAAAACCGGGCTTATGTTGTATAAACCCGGCTGTTCTTATGAATATCTTAACAAAAAAATCAGCGTTTGTTTTTGGCTTTCATTTCTTTGAGTTTTCGCTGTTGTTCCTGCATTTGCTCCATTCGCTCCTGCCATTTTGATTTGCTTTTCGGCTTTTTTCTGTTCTCTGCTATTTTGGCCAGGATCTTATCGTGGTCGATAATATAGGTTTGAATAATATATTGCAAAATGAGAGTAATGACGTTGGAAACCGTATAATACCAAGTAAGGGCCGCCGGCAGCCTGTTGAAGAAAAATAATAAAAATATCGGGAAGATATAAGGCATGTATTTCATGATGGGATTACTTTGATCCGCTGTCATGCTCATGCTATAAATAGAAATCAACAAACTGGTGATGACTGCTGTAATACAAAACAAACTCAGGTGGCTCCCCAATAATGGAATATGAAAACCGAATTTAATGGGCGCATCATAGGCCGATAAATCTGAAGACCAGAGGAAATGGGCGCCCCGCAATGCAATTTCCGAATTAAATAAACTAAACAGGGCAAAGAAGATGGGGATTTGTAATAATGCTGGAATACATCCTCCGAGAGGATTTACACCGGCTTCTTTGAAAAGTTTCATTTGCTCCATGCTCATCGCTTGCCTGTCGCCGCCGGTTTTTTCTTTCAATTTTGCTATTTCGGGACGAAGGGCTTTCATTTTGGCACCACTCAAATAACTTTTAAATAAAAGTGGTGAAGTAATTAATCGAATAAAGATGGTCAACAATGCTATCACAATACCCATATTGCCGGTAATGCCACTGAGGAAATTGAAAATGGGCATGATGATGAATTTATTGATTGGCCGAACAAATGAATACATACCCTGGCCAAGGTTGACCAGTTTTTCAAATTTTAATCCATATTTCTTCAACACATAATAATCGGAAGGGCCATAATAAATACTGAAAGGAACCACTGAGGTAGCGCCGGCTTTTACCGGTACTTTCATATTGGCAATAGACTCCACTACTATTTGTGTAGAATCGTCGGGAATTGTCCATTTCAAACTACCGGAAGAGAAATCATCATTGGCTACGAGAATTGTAAAAAAGAAGCGTTGGCGGATGCCTACCCATTTGACTGATTCATCAAACTCTTTACTTTTTCTTCTGCCAATGGTATGATAATCAAAACTGCCATCCTTGACGTAACCAACTTGTGTATTTTGTTTTTCAAATGAAATATCAGATTCCTGTTGCTTGGCAGCATATTGCCAGGTCAGGTTCATGGTTCCCTGGTCGAGCAATTGATTGGCGCCTGTCATTTTCACGTTGAAATCAATCATGTAATCGTCGGGCTTCACGATATATTCATGCGTAATTGTAGCCTGGCTGCTATCGCTGGCGTGCAGGGTAAATGAAATAACTTTATTACCATCACGAGTAGTAGAATCTATTTGCGTAAAAGATAAATCAGCTGTTTCTTCGCTACTGTTGGGCCCGGTTTTTATACGATAGCTGATTTCATCGAAAGAGGAAGAAGCCAGTTTGACCATACTGCTATCGGGCTCTAAATATTTTTTCAACTCCACAGATTTGACCCGTCCACCTTTTGATGTAAAAGTAATTTTCATCAATTGGTTTTCTACCACTACCAATTTTTCGGTACTGTCCGTGGCTTTTGCAAAATGGCCAACCGGTGGAGCAACTACTTTTACTGAGTCGGTTATTTTTTTGAGTGAATCTTCAATCGGTGCATTGATTTTGGCGATAGAATCTTCCCGGGCTTTTTGTATGGCCAACTCTTTAGCTTTTTGCTGCCGGTATTCATTTTGTTGTTTATTGGTAAAATAGAAATAGCCGATAAATAAAAAGGCCAGTACGACAAATCCAAGGACGGTATTGCGGTCAAACTTCATTCTGCGTTTTTTTTGGAGTGGGCAAAGATAGTGGTTTCTACCCGGCTATCGGGCTGTTTTACGAAGCTAAATATGAGGGAAAGAAACAGTTTGGCTGTTTACATTTGGGTTTCATCCATTGCTTTCTTCCTGACCTGATTTTTATGCTCGGCTTTATGCTCGCCATATTCTTTGGCAGCTTTTACGAAATGCACAAAAATGGGATGTGGGTTTTCCACGGTACTTTTCAATTCAGGATGGTATTGAACACCAATAAAAAACGGGTGGCCGGATAATTCAATAATTTCTACCAGGTTGTTTTGCGGATTTTTGCCGCTGGCCATCATGCCGGCTTCTTCAAATTTTTGTAAATACGCATTATTAAATTCCCAGCGATGGCGATGCCTTTCTGTTATAGCATTTTTCCCATAAATAGATTTGGCCAATGTATTGTCTTTAATGGTACAGGCATAAGAACCCAACCGCATGGTACCACCTTTATGTGTTACGGAAGTTTGTTCTTCCATCAGGTCGATTACCGGATCCGATGTATGCGGATTCATTTCGGTAGAATGAGCATCTTTTAATCCTAAAACATTGCGGGCAAATTCAATGGCTGCCATTTGCATTCCGAGGCAAATGCCAAAGAATGGCAAACCATTTTCACGGGCATATTTTACGGCTACGATTTTTCCTTCCACGCCGCGGTGCCCAAATCCCGGCGCTACTAATAAGCCATCCAATTCACTTAGTTTTTCGGCCACATTGGCTTCGGTGATGTATTCGCTGTGAATATTGATGATTTGCACTTGGCATTCGTTCATGGCACCAGCATGAATAAAAGATTCAAGAATAGATTTATAAGCATCTTGTAATTCCAGGTATTTCCCGATTAGTCCGATTGTTACCCTGTATTTCGGATATTTCAATTTATCAAGAAACTCTTTCCATTTTGTCAAATCCGGTTCTGCCGTATGTTCGAGTTGTAGTTTTTTCATACTGATAATATCGAGTTTTTCACGACGCATCAGTAATGGCACTTCGTAGATGGTAGGTGCATCTTTGGCTTCGATGACGGCTTCCATTTTTACATTACAGAACAACGCAATCTTCCGTCGAATTTCAGGCGTCAGCTCTTTTTCGGTACGGCAAACAATGATATCGGGTTTCACACCTTCCTGGCTCAGCATTTTTACACTATGCTGTGTCGGTTTTGTTTTTAATTCTTTGGCAGCTTTTAAAAACGGTATCAATGTCAGGTGAATAATTAAGGTATCTTCTTCGGGTAGTTCCCATTGCAATTGCCGAACGGCTTCTACAAATGGTAAACTTTCAATATCACCCACCGTACCACCAATTTCTGTAATCACAATATCGTATTCATTGTTTTTTCCGAGCAAGAGCATTCGCTTTTTTATTTCATCGGTAATATGTGGCACCACTTGAACGGTTTTACCGAGATAGGCTCCTTCTCTTTCTTTATTTATGACCGTTTGATAAATGCGGCCGGTTGTTACATTATTGGCTTGTGAAGTGAAAATGTTCAGGAATCTTTCATAGTGTCCCAGGTCGAGGTCGGTTTCGGCGCCGTCTTCTGTTACATAACATTCGCCGTGTTCATAAGGATTCATGGTACCCGGATCGATATTGATGTAAGGGTCAAATTTCTGAATCGTTACTTTCAATCCTCTTGCCTGTAAAAGTTTTGCCAACGAAGCAGCAATAATTCCTTTACCAAGTGAAGAAGAAACACCTCCTGTAACAAAAATATACTTTGCCATGTATAATGGTTATTTACTTTTCAACAGATATAATAACTGAAAGACCAGCCAAATTGACCAGCGGAATTGCATGACAAGAAAAATATTGTATGAAAATTTCCGAGAGGTCGTGTAAAAGTAAATGATTTTTTTGTCCTGTAAAAATTCATATTTCGCTACCGGTTCTCCCAAAAACGTAGTAATTATTTTTCAATTTTTTGATAACTGGTTTTCAAACCTTTAATCAATGCGGAGCTAAAACCCTGGTGTTCCATTTCGTTCAATCCGGCAATGGTACAACCCATAGGTGTGGTAACTTTATCAATTTCCTGTTCGGGATGTGTTCCTTTTTCCAATAATAAAGAAGCCGCACCTTTAATGGTTTGTGCTGCAATGAGTGAAGCGGTAGGTGCATCGAAACCGATTTCAATGCCACCCTGAATATTGGCCCTTACAAAACGCATAGCATAAGCCGTACCACAGGCTCCCAACACCGTAGCGGCATCCATGAGTTTTTCTTGAATGACAACCGTTTTTCCCAATTGTGCGAAAAGTTGTTCAGCATAATTAATATGTGTTTTGGCTACTCCATTTTGAGCCAGGCAAGTCATACTTTGCCGGATAGCAATGGCTGTATTGGGCATCGCCCTGACGATGGGAATTTTTTGCCCGATCGCTTTTTGTAAATCTGCCATCCACACACCGGTAATCACCGAAATGATCAAATGTTTCTGCGGTTTCAATTCTGCTTTTATTTCCTCAATGACAGCTTGATAATTATAGGGTTTGATGGCCAGAAGTATGACTTCACTTTCCTTTACTGCTTTTTTATTATTGCTATGCACCTTACATCCTTTGGCTAAAAAATTTTCTAATAATTCTTTTCTGCGCCGGGTAATGGTAATTTCTTTTGGCTGGCAAAATCCACTTGCCAACAAACCTTCTGCCATAGCTGTTCCCAAGTTGCCACCACCAATGATGGCTATTTTCTTTCGCATATCCTTAATTTAATAATGTATATTTTTTACAAGAAAGTTTTGAACGTATTCTTTCACGCCTTCTTCGAGTGAATGAAACGGTGCTGTATAACCGGTTTTCCGCAATTTTTGCATATCGGCTTCGGTGAAATATTGGTATTTGTCCCGAATATCTTCCGGCATATCGATATATTGAATATTTGTTGGCTTGCCGACCGCCGTAAAAACTGCTGCAATTAAATCTTTAAAACTACGGGCTGTACCTGTACCTAAATTGTATAAGCCGGAAGTTGGTTGCTCTTGCAGAAACCAAAAACAAACCTCGGCCAAATCTTTTACATAAATGAAATCCCTTAATTGTTCGCCGTTGGCATAATCAGACCGATGCGATTTGAATAATTTCACTGAACCTGAAGCCATGATTTGATGGTAACCATGAAATATCATACTGGCCATTCTTCCTTTATGGTATTCATTGGGGCCATAGACATTGAAAAATTTTAACCCTGCCCAAAAAGGCGGTGCTTCAATTTCAGTTGTTGCCAATGCCCATTTATCAAATTCATTTTTGGAAATCCCATAAGGATTCAGGGGTTGTAATTTTTGGATGAGTGCATGATCATCTTTATAGCCCAATGAGCCATCACCATAGGTAGCTGCGGAAGAAGCATAAACCAATGGAATTTTTTTGGCAGCACAATAGTGCCAGATTTTTTGGGAATAGATGACATTTAATTTTTCATGTACTGCATAATCAAATTCTGTCGTATCCGTTCTTGCACCAAGGTGAAATACAAAATCTATTGTTGGTTTTGTTTTCTCCAGCCAATCAAATAACTGATCTCTTTCTATTTTTTCAATAAATTTTTTCTGATGAAAGTTTTGCTCTTTTTTCTCATTGTCAAATGCATCAACGATATAAATATTTTCAAAGCCTTTTTCGTTTAAGTAGCCGAGCAAATAACTTCCGATAAATCCGGCAGCGCCGGTCAATAATATTTTTTTGTTTGCTTCCATTATAATGCACTCAAAGCCGAACCGGCTTCTTCTTTTGATAAATATTTTTCAATAGCCGTATCATATTTTTGGTACCAGGACTGCATCAATCCCCAATCTTCATTATCAATATTGATTGTTCCTTCTGTTACGGTTCCTAATTTAAAAATAGAAATACCTATGGCATTTTTTTCAAATGCCTGGACATTTTCAGGACTAACGGAAACCACTACCCGACTTTGGCCTTCGCCAAAAAGGAAAGCATCTTTCCGAATTTCTTTTTTTGTTTTGATAGCAAACCCCAAATTTTGATGAAACCCACTTTCGCAAAGTGTAACAAACAAACCCCCTTCGCTGACATCATGTGCCGATTGAATCAATTTATTGTCAATGAAGGATGAAAGTTTTTGTTGCAGTAAAAATTCTTTTTCCAAATCAAAATACGGTGCCGGAGAAAAATCCACTGCACAAATTTTGGCAAGGTATTGCGAGGCGTAGATGTCATCTGTTATTTCTCCAACACAATAAATAACATCGCCTGCTGCTTTAAAATCCAAGGTCATTTTATTGGCTACATCTTCCAACAAACCAACCATTCCGATTGTAGGTGTTGGATATACCGGCCCTTCAGGATTTTGATTATAAAAACTCACATTGCCACCCGTAACCGGTGTATCAAATTTGCGACAGGCTTCACCCATTCCTTTTATGGCTTCTACAAATTGGTAATACACTTCCGGGTCATAAGGATTGCCAAAGTTTAAACAATTGGTAACGCCAAGTGGCTTGGCACCGCTGCAAACCAGGTTGCGGGCAGCTTCGCTCACCGCTATCATAGCACCTTTGTAAGGATTGGCAAATACATAACGGCTGTTGCAATCAGTTGTAACAGCCAAGGCTTTTTTAGTGTTTTTAATACCGATGACTGCTGCATCAGAAGGTGAATTGGTGGAAGTATTACTGGTACCCACCATACTATCGTATTGTTGATACACCCATCTTTTTGAAGCTATGGATGGTAATTGAATAACTTGCTCCGCAATAGTTATATACTGATCCGGTTGTGGAACTTTTTGGGCATCAAAAGCCCGGAGTTGTTCGAAATATTTGGGTTGTGAAAAAGGCCTATCGTATTGCGGTGCTCCGCCACCCAACACCAATTCTTCTGCCGGTAAGGAAGCTTCCAATTGTCCATGCATATAAAAATTAAGCAGGCCATCATCGGTTACTTCACCAATAACAGCGCAAGGCAGATCCCATTTTTTGAACACATCCATAACGGCTTGCTCTTTTCCTTTTTCTGCAACCAGCAACATTCTTTCCTGGCTTTCGCTCAATAACAACTCCCAAGTTTTCATATTGGCTTGCCGGGTTGGAATTTTTTCCAGGTGAATATTCATGCCTGCTTTTCCCTTGGCACTCATTTCAGCAGTGGAACAGATAATGCCGGCGGCACCCATGTCCTGCATGCCCACAACAGCGCCGGTTTGAATCACTTCGAGACAGGCTTCCAATAATTTTTTCTCCTGGAAAGGGTCGCCGACTTGCACGGCGGGTAAATCCTGTGCACTTTCTTCAGTAATATCGGCAGAAGCAAATGAAGCACCACCGATGCCATCTTTACCGGTGGCACTGCCAACAAATAATACCGGGTTTCCTTTTCCTGTAGCAATGGCTGAAACCGTTTCGCCCACTTTTACAATACCCACACTCATAGCATTGACCAAAGGATTGGTATGATAGCAGGCATCAAAATAAATTTCGCCGCCTACGGTAGGTACGCCAAAACAATTTCCATAATGGCCAATGCCATTGACAACACCTGATAATAAATGTTGTACTTTATCTTCGTGAAGCAAGCCAAATCGCAATGAATTCAAAGCAGCAATAGGACGGGCACCCATGGTAAAAATATCTCTATGAATACCGCCAACACCGGTAGCAGCTCCCTGAAAAGGCTCAATAGCTGAAGGATGGTTATGCGATTCTATTTTAAAAACAACACCGAGCCCGTCGCCGATATCCATCAAGCCGGCATTTTCCTCACCGGCAGCCACTAACATTTTACCGCCTTCTCTTGGTAAGGTCTTCAACCATTTGATTGAGTTTTTATAACTGCAATGTTCGCTCCACATACCAGAAAAAGCGCAGAGCTCATTAAAATTGGGCATGCGGCCCAGTTTTTTTTGAATCAATTCAAATTCTTCTTCTGTCAGGCGCAGTTGTAATGCCGTTTGTAGCGTTACTTCCATGAATTAATAATTTGCTTTACTTGTATTTTTTATACCGATAAAATTTCGTTTCAATTCCGCTGCAAATGTAAAGGAACACAATGGGTGCAACGACAGAACTTGTCAACTTTATGCTGACATGACAGCAATAATGACTATTTTGCGCCGGCAAAACCACTGCTTTTGGAATATCTATTATTTATAGCCTGGTTGGTCATTTTTGCCTGGCTCGTAACAAAAGTAAAATTCTTCACTCAGACGGAGTTGAGCAAAGCCCAGTTGATTATTATTTTCCTCTTGAAAATAATAGCCGGTATTTTTTATGGGTGGATTGGGATTTACTATGGCACAATGGCACAAATGCAGGACACCTGGAGTTATCACCTCAGCAGTATTCATGAATATCATTTATTATTCAGCGACCCGCAACAATATCTTTCCAATCTTTTTTACGACCCTTATCATTCCGGTGTTGATACCATTTTTGCCAGCAGCCAATCTTACTGGAATGATTTAAAAGGCAACTTGTTTATTAAAATACTTTCCGTTTTCGATATTTTTAGTTTGGGCCATTATTATATCAATATAATTTTTTACTCCTTCATCACATTATTCGGGCCGTTAGCCATTTACCGGGTGATGAAAGATGTTTTCCCGGGCCGGAAAACGACTATTTTATTGGCTATCATTTTAGTGCCTTCATTTTTATACTGGACCAGTGGCATTCATAAAGAAGGATTAATTTTTACCGGTATTGGTTTGGTAGTGTACGCTATGTATTTCGGTTTGAAAGAACATCGCTGGGGCGGACGTAGAATCCTGAGTTTACTCATTGGCCTGCTTTTACTCTTTACATTGAGAAATTTTATTTTGTTCATCATAATTCCTGCCATGATAGCCTGGTTGATGGCTGCCAAAAAACCAAAATACGGATTGGCTATTTTCAGTTCGTTGTATCTCCTATTCATCGTGTTATTTTTTACGGTACGGTACATCAGCCCAAAGTTGGATTTTCCGCAGGCAGTGGTCAACAAGCAAGAAGCATTTATCAATATCAAAGGAGGTAAATCGACAGTAGATACCCGAAAACTGGAACCAACGGTAGGTAGTTTTTTACGCAATACACCACAGGCGATTAACTTGTCTATGTTACGCCCCAATCCGAGCGATGTACATCATATATTATCGCTGGCTGCAGCACTGGAAATGTTGGGCTTATTGCTTTTATTCATCCTGTTTCTAGTGTATCGAAAACCAGATGCTACTTCCCGAGCCATCATTTATTTCTGCTTATTCTTTTCTTTTTCTTTATTACTGGCCATCGGTTTCAGCGTCAATAACCTCGGCGCCATTGTGCGTTATCGAAGTGTTGTCATACCATTATTGGTTGTTCCGATGATAGCCCAAACCGATTGGAAACGATTCGAACAAACATTTTCCAAATATATATCATTTAAAAATAATGTTTGATTTATGAGTAAGATTCTCCATAATCATATCTAATAACCCATAATAATTTAATTTTTTCCACAAAATTTCCCTTTTTTTGTCAATTTCTAAAAAAATAATTGGATTTTAATTTTTAAAATATTTGTTTTGTCAAAAATTATCATCCATGTCATTACGTTTCGAAGCCATTCAAAATCTTGTAACTGCACCTGAAACCAGTGTAAAAGCCTCAGCCAAAGTGACTGAAATCTTTGGTAAAAATGTTTTCAACTTAAAAACTGCCCGAGAGCATTTGAGTGATGAAGCTTTTAAAAGTTTTTTATCCTCTACCCGTTCGGGACAAAAGATTGACCGCACCATGGCCGATCAAATTGCCAATGGCATTCGTTCCTGGGCCGAGAGTAAAGGTGTTACACATTTCACCCATTGGTTTCAACCCTTGACTGGTTCTACCGCTGAAAAACATGATTCTTTTTTCACTTTAAAAACCGACGGTACGGCTATTGAAGAATTTGTAGGTGACGCATTGGTACAGCAGGAACCGGATGCTTCTTCATTTCCCAGTGGTGGTTTGCGAGCCACATTTGAAGCAAGAGGATATACGGCTTGGGATCCTTCTTCGCCACCTTTTATTATGGAAATGAATAACGGGAAGACTTTATGTATTCCTACCATTTTTGTTTCTTATACCGGTGAGTCTTTGGATTATAAAGCTCCTTTATTGAAAGCATTGGATGCACTGAACAAAGCCGCTGTTGATGTGTGTAATTATTTCGATAAAAACATTTCTAAAGTAACGGCAACGCTCGGCTGGGAACAGGAGTATTTTGTAATTGACGAAGCCTTGTTCAATGCACGGCCTGATTTGGTTATGACCGGCAGAACTGTCTATGGCCAGTCCTCTGCTAAAAACCAACAATTGGAAGACCATTATTTTGGTTCTATTCCCGGCAGGTTTTATTCCTATATGAGAGATTTGGAAACGGAGGCTTACAAATTAGGCATTCCGTTGCGTACCCGGCACAATGAAGTAGCTCCATCGCAATTTGAATGTGCACCTATTTTTGAAGAAGTAGGCCTGGCCGTAGATCACAATACTTTACTGATGGATGTGATGGACCGGGTTGCTCGTCGGCATAACCTCAGAGTTTTACTACATGAAAAACCATTTGCGGGCATCAACGGAAGTGGTAAACATAATAACTGGAGCATGCAAACCGATACGGGTATCAATTTATTGGCACCGGGTAAAACGCCAAAGACCAACTTAATGTTCCTTACTTTTTTTGTGAATACCATTAAAGCAGTGCATGATTATGCAGATATTCTAAGAGCTTCTATCGCTTCAGCGTCTAATGATTATCGGTTGGGTGCCAATGAAGCACCACCGGCTATTATATCTGTTTTCATTGGGCAATATCTGACTAAGGCTTTGCAGGACATTAAAGAAAGAGTGTCGGATAAAATGGATGAGACAGACGAAAGCATGTTGAAAATTGATATTCACAGAAGCATCCCTGAATTATTACTCGATAATACCGACAGAAACCGAACTTCTCCATTTGCATTTACGGGCAATAAATTTGAATTCAGGGCGGTTGGTTCCAGTGCCAATTGTGCCAACCCAATGACAATTTTGAATACCATCATGGCGAATACCTTGCAACAATTCAAAACAGAAGTGGATGAATTGATAAAAAAAGGTGAGAAAAAAGAAATTGCCATCATGCATATTATTCGCCAATATATTGTAGAAAGTGAATCCGTTTTATTTGAAGGTGATGGCTATAGCCAGCAATGGGAAAATGAAGCGACGAAAAGAAAATTACCCAATGTAAAAACAACACCTTTTGCTTTGGATGCAATGATTACAGCTAAAGCCAAACAACTTTTTGACGCCAATAACATTTACACAAAAAACGAATTGGAAGCCAGGCATGAAATAGAATTGGAAAGATATATTAAGAAAGTACAAATTGAAAGCCGCATTATGGGCGAACTGGCGACGAGTCATATTTTGCCTTCGGCAATTCGTTATCAAAATCTTTTGGCAAAAAATATTCGGGGATTGAAAGAAGCCGGTTTGTCAGAAGACAAATATGCCAACCAAAAACAAATCTTAGACAAAATTTCAGAACATATCAATAAAACCAGCGACCTGGTTGAAAAAATGATTAATGCCAGAAAGGTGGCCAACAAAATGACAGATACAAGAGAGAAAGCGATTGCTTATCAAACGAAAGTCAAAGAAACATTTTTTGACAAAATAAGATACCATGCCGATAAACTGGAATTGCTTGTTGATGACCGGGAATGGTATTTGCCCAAGTACAGGGAATTGCTTTTCTTAAGATAGTTTGTTATAAAAAAGGATTAACTCCGTTTTCTATAATTCATAATAGCCCAACTATTTAAAACAACTGCAAAGCCGAGCATAATTAATAAATGCTTTTTAATATCAATAAGGCCACTGCCTTTCAGTACAACCATCCGCATGACTTCAATAAAATAAGTTACCGGATTGAGACGGGTTATCCATTTCGCCCAGGTGGGCATACTATCAATAGAAGTATATAATCCGCTAAGCAAAATAAAAATCATCATGATAAAAAAAGTAACTAGCATGGCTTGTTGCTGTGTGTGGGCATACGTAGAAACCAACAATCCCAAACCAAGAACAGCCAATAAAAAGAGTGCAGCAAAAGCATAAATTGTCAATACACTTCCGGCAGGAACAATGCCGTAGGCCAGGCGGGCAATACCCAAACCAATCGTTAGCACCAGCATGCCGAGTAGCCAGAATGGAATCAGTTTGCCCAGAATAAAATGAATTTTCTTAATAGGCGTTACGTTGATTTGCTCAATTGTCCCTATTTCTTTTTCTTTTACAATATTGATTGAGGTAAGGTTGACGCCTACCATCGTCAGCAGTAATACTAAAATACCCGGCACCATAAAGTATTTATAGTTCATTAATGGATTGAACCAATTGGAGGTTGTAATGTCAATTTGTGTTTCCGGGTTCAACCTGGGAAGTTGTATCCATTCCATCCTGACTTCCCGATTAAAATCCTGAATAATGCTTCGCAAATAGGCACTGCCTAAATTGGCTTTCACGCCGTCGATTGCATTCATTGCCAAAAACAATGTGGCTTCATTTTCTTTCACAAGTTGACGTTCAAACGCAACAGGAATTTGCAATATCAAATCGGCGTCGCCATTTTCTACATCTTTCAATGCTTGTGGGTAGGCGTTGGTATAATTGGCTAATCGAAAATATCCGGTTGAAGTTATTTTTGAAATCAACTGCCGCGAATAAGCTGAATGGTCTTGATCGACCACCGTCAGTTGAATATTTTTAATTTCATAATCGGCTGCCCAAGGCAAAATCAACAACTGAATAATCGGTATTATAAAAATGATGCGCAGAATTGACGGATCCCTGAAAATCTGCTTGAATTCTTTTTGCAATAAGAAGAGTAATGTTCTCATGCCAATCGAATTTTAAATTTTTGAATAGCCAACCCCAAAAAGAAAATCAACATACCGGATAAAATCAATAATTCTTTCCAGATAGCTTGTACACCCAATCCTTTTATCATAACTGCATTGACAATATTATAATACCATTTTGCCGGTACAACATTTGACAACACACGTAAAACAACAGGCATATTGGCAACCGGAAACATAAACCCACTCAACATAACCGTAGGAAGAAATAATGCTACCAATGCAATAAACATTGCTGTTTGTTGTGTATCGGCGCTGGCAGAAATCAATAACCCCAGTGATAAAGACACTAAAATAAACAGCATACTAACTCCCAACAACAACCATATACTTCCATTGATAGGAACACCCAATACAAAAACACTTAATAATAATATACTGGCAATATTAATTGTAGATAGTAAAAGATAAGGAATTGCTTTGGCCACAATAATGCGAAAAGGGCGGGCCGGTGAAACGAGTAAAATTTCCATTGTCCCAAGTTCTTTTTCACGAACAATCGTAATGGCCGTCATCATAGTACAAACAAGTAATAACACCATAGCCATCACTCCGGGAACAAAATTATAAGCCCCTTTCATTTGCGGATTGTAAAGCATCCGTACTTGCGTTTGTATTGTATAAGGCAGTTGTTGGTTTTCGGTGATACGTTGCTGATAGTCACGAATAATAGCTGAAGCATAATTTGTCAATTGGTTGGCAATATTCGGATCCGTTGCATCGGCAATTATCTGGATTTTTGCTGTGTGTAAATGCGTTAATTCTGCATTAAAATTGGCCGGTAGTACAATGACTAATTTTACATTTCCTTTTTGAAATACCGGTTCAATTTCTTTTTGAGAAGATAAGGTTTGTGCAATATCAAAATAACGGCTGGCCTGAATTTCTGTTATCAACGAAGTGGAAGCAGCATCTTTAGCAAAATCTAATACCCCAATTTTTGCATTCTTCACTTCATTGGTCAATGCAAATCCGAAAATAATAATTTGTACAATCGGCATACCAAGCAAAATGAACATGGTTCGTTTGTCACGAAAAATGTGGTAAAATTCTTTTTTTATGAATACAAAAAATTGTTTCATACATCAATCGCTTTTCCTCGTAGCTTTTCGAGCCAATTGTAAAAAAACATCGTCCATTGAATTTGTATTGTAATTCTTTTTTAAAGCCGCCGGTGTATCCAAGGCTTCAATACGCCCATCCACCATGATGCTCACCCGATCACAATATTCTGCTTCGTCCATATAATGTGTCGTTACAAAAACGGTTGTACCGGTGGCAGCAGCTTTGTAAATCATGGTCCAGAATTCTCTTCGGGTAACTGGATCAACGCCGCCGGTAGGTTCATCCAAAAAAATAATTTCCGGTTCATGAAACATAGCAACAGAAAAGGCCAGTTTTTGTTTCCAACCAAGTGGCAAAGATTTTACCAACAGGTTGGCTTCATTTTTCAATTGCAACTGATCTAAGATGAGTTTGGTTTTTTCTTTGATGAACTGATTCGATTTTCCATAAATGCCTCCGTAAAATCGCATATTTTCTTTGACGGTTAAATCATCATATAAAGAAAATTGCTGGCTCATATAGCCGATACTTTTTTTAATTTTTTCATTTTCTTTATATACATCAAAACCGGCTACTGTTGCCATCCCATCGCTGGGAATTGACAAACCACACAACATTCGCATAGCTGTAGTTTTGCCCGCTCCATTGGCACCCAGAAAACCAAATATTTCTCCTTTTTTGACGTCGAATGAAATTTTATTAACCGCAATAAATCCACCAAAACGTTTGGTTAAATCATGGGTTCGTATGGCTGTATCGTTATTCATTAATTTTTCATCAATTGAATAAAACAATCTTCAATATTTGCCTGTACTTTATGCATCGTTATGTGTCCCAAATCGGCTGCTTCAAGTTCCTGTTCCAATGAAGGAACGGCTTTTTCATTTTGCAACACCACATGATGGAACTCACCGAATGGATAAGCGTCTTGTACAAAATCCAATGTTTTTATTTTCTCTAACAACGCCAACATCTGTTTGGCTTTAACAGCAACTAAAGGATTTTTGAAATGAGCGATAACTCCTGCCGGAGAATCGATAGATAAAATTTTTCCTTTTTGTAACAATGCTACCCTATCGCAAATATTAGCTTCATCCATATAAGGAGTTGACACAAGAATAGATATGCCTTGTTTTTTTAACCCTTGTAGCATGTCCCAAAATTCTTTTCTTGACACGGCATCAACACCGGTAGTCGGTTCATCTAAAAACAAAACTTCGGGGCGGTGAATCAGAGCACAACACAATGCCAGTTTTTGTTTCATTCCTCCGGAAAGTTGGCCGGCTCTCCGATTTTTAAATGGCTCAATCTGCACATAAATATCTTTGATAAGATTATAATTCTCACTGAAACTTGTTTGAAAAATGGTGGCAAAAAAATGCAGGTTTTCTTCGACCGTCAAATCCTGGTACAATGAAAAACGGCCGGGCATGTACCCAATTCTTTTCCGAATTTGTTTCATGTCTTTAACTACATCAAAACCATTTACCGAAGCTTGACCGCTGTCTGCCAGCAATAAAGTGGTGAGAATTCTGAACAACGATGTTTTGCCCGCACCATCGGGACCAATAATGCCAAACAATTCGCCTGCAGCTACCGAAAATGAAATATCCGATAAAGCATTTATCTTTTGTTTCTTTTTACCATAAGACATTATTATATTTTCTACGCTAACTGCTGCCATATTTATTTGAACTTTACTTCACCGTACATACCAATTTTTAAAAAACCATCATTTTTCACTTTTATTTTTATAGCATACACCAGGTTGGCTCTTTCATCTTTTGTTTGAATTGTTTTGGGTGTAAATTCTGCTTTGTCACTAATCCAGGTAATCGTTCCTGGCAAAGTCCGGTAAGTTTTTTTTCCATCATCAATCATTACTTTTACTGCTTGCCCCAATTGTACCTGCGATAATTGTATGCCACTGATATATGCCCGCAGCGAGAGATACTCTAAGTTGGCAATTTTATACAATGCTTTTCCAGGTGCTGTCATTTCTCCGGCCAAGGCATATTTTGTAATGACCGTTCCGGAAATGGGATTTACAATTGCTGCTTTTTTTAATTGATCGTCCAGTTGAGCTACTTTTTTAGATAATGGTTTCGATTCACTGAGAATACTCCTGTTTTGTGTGGCTATGTTTGATTGTTGCACCTGCATCTGTTGTCGGGTAACATTCATTTGCTTTTTAACAAGGTCAATTTTTGCATTTATATCATCTAATTGTTTGCCGGTAGCTGCATCTGCTTTGAGCAAATTTTCAATTCTTTTTTGTTCATGATTGAGATTATCCAATTGTGATTGTTGTACAGCCAGTTGATCTTTTAATAATTTGATTTGTGGTGCTACACTCATCGTTTTATCGCCTAAGGATTGAATCGTTGCTTCTGCTTGTTCTTTTTGCAAAGCAAGATTTGTGGCATCTATCATTCCAATAACAGAATCTTTGGCGACATCATTGCCTTCTTCAATATTGAGGGATAAAATTTGTCCGCCGATTTCCGAAGAAACAATCACTTCATCTGTTTCAAAAGTTCCGGTTGCATCAAAATCGCCTTGTTTGTCGTTACAGGAAATGCCCAGCAATAGGAATGCAATTGGTAAAAGTGCAACAATTCTTTTCATGTGTTTAATTTTAAGATTTATTTTCCGGCAAGGGTATTGTAATTTATTTTGGCTTGTAATAATTGTATTTGATGTGTCAATAAATTTTGTCGGGCTTGGTCTTCCGCATTTACTTCTTTCACAAAATCATTGGCTGTAATGACCCCATTATCCAATTGTGCTTTGGCAGCATCAGTCACCGATTTTCGTAAAGCAATGATTTCCTGATCCGACACTATTAAATCCTGTAGCTTATCGATGGTGGCTGCTTGCTTTTTTAGCTCTGTATTCGTATTCAATAAAAATGTTTCTTCCTGCAGATCAAGCATTTTTTTATTGATTTCCACTTGTTCTTTTTCTTTTTTGCGGGTGTATAATCTGCTCAATGCCCAGTTGACCCGCAGGCCGCCGATATAATAAAAATCAAAATCGTTTTTTAATAAATTTAATGCCGGACGGCCATATCCACCCTGGAGAAAAACACTGGCAGTCGGTAAATTTTTTTTATCAATTAATTCATTTTGCTGGTTAATCATTTTTTTCTGTTCATCAAATAATTTTAATTCCGGCCTTGTAATTTGTTTTTCCAAAACATGAACCGCCGGTTGTAGCAAAACAACATTTTGGCTAATATCTTTTCCCAGAAAAACCGCTAATACATTGATTAATCCTTTTCTTGAGCTCTCAATATCTATTCCTCGTTGTGCTGTTGTAAGTAATTCTGCTTTAAGTAAATTCAAATTGGAACGAAAGGCAACGCCATTATCCACTTGTGCCTGCACCTTTTTAATGCCTGTTTGCAAGTCAGCTTCTACCAAATTGATTTGTCGGGCTTGCGCATCGAGATAAAGAATACTTAGAAAAATTTGATTGATTCGATCTTTTAACTGGTACAATTCTACTTCTACATTTTGTTGATCCACTGAAGCTGACAGTTGTTGCATTTCTTTTCTTGCTTTTATTTGGCCGCCATCATAAATCATTTGGCTTAGGTCTGCCACAATTTTATACTGGTCTTTCGAAGGATTTTCAATGTCAAATCCCGGAATCATAACGGGAATTTTTGTAACATCAGACTGATACGTAGCCTGGGCATTCAATTGTATTTGTGGCAAAAAACCTTTTTGTAAATTATCAAGTTGAATGGCTGTTGTTTTTTTAATTAACGCTTGCCGTTGAATAGCCGGGTAATTTTTCCTGGCCAACGCATACGTTTCATCCAACGACAATTGTTGTATTTCTTGTGCAAAAGATTTTATTCCAATAAAAAATACCAATAGAAAAACATATTTCTTCATGTCAATTATTTTTTGATAGATGCAATAATAAATTGTGGTATTTCGACTTTTCTTTGTTCCATCAATTCGTCAAATTTTTTATCCGGCATACGAAGTACGTAGGTAAACATAGGTTCGGCTACAAAGGGAAAAATCGTCAGAGAAATCATATTCATCAGCAATTGCATGGGTTGAATTTTCCTGATAGTCCCTTTTTTAATTTCCGAATCTAGTTGTTGTAAAAATTTTTCAGGTTTGGGCATTGTTCCCTTTCCCCAAATTTTTTGCAGAAATCGTTTCGGGTCGTGATTGATTTCATTTAAGACAAATAAAGGCAGGTAAGGATTTATTCTCATTTCATCGACATATTCGGCAACAAATTTTTCAATCTTTTCAAATAGAGGAGCTTCCAATTCGAAAATCATATTGATCCTGGGAAAAAACTTCTTTGCCTCTGCCAGAAAAATAGTATCGAATAATTTATTCTTGTCTCTAAAATAATAATGCAATAATGCTTTATTGATGCCAGCTTCATCGGCAATATCCTGCATTCGGGCTGCTGCTTTACCTTTTGTCGTAAAAACTTTTCTTGCCGCCGCCAGGATTTTATCCTCCGTAGAAAGTGTTTGTTGTTTTTTCTTTTTAACCATTTAGTTTAACCATTTGGTTAACAAAAGTAAAAATGAAATTGATTTTCACCAAGAAAATTTTTCATAAAAATGAAATAACTATTTAAGTCATTGAAAATGAAAATGTCGCAAAGCGAATTGGGTCTTTTTTATTCGGCCCAACTCATTACATAATCGCCGTTTTCGATGTCGAGAGCTTCTTTAGTCAACATTAAAGGATGGAACGTATCGACCATGACCGCCAGTTCTTTCGTTTCTTTGGCGCCAATACTTTTTTGAACCGCTCCGGGATGCGGCCCATGTGGAATGCCAGCCGGATGTAAAGTAATCATACCGCGGGTTACATTTTTTCGGCTCATAAAATCACCGTCAACATAATACAATACTTCATCGCTGTCAATATTACTATGGTTATAAGGTGCTGGAATGGCCTGCGGATGATAATCGTATAACCTCGGGCAAAATGAGCAAACGACAAAATTCCTGGCTTCAAAAGTTTGATGAACAGGTGGCGGTTGATGGACTCTGCCGGTGATGGGTTCAAAATCATGAATGGAAAATGCATAAGGATAACAACATCCATCCCAGCCCACAACATCGAAAGGATGTGTGCCATAATGCAAACCGTACAAAACTCCTTTTTTCTTGGCTTTGATTAGGAAGTCCCCTTTTTCATCAATGGTTTGTAAGTTTTCCGGCGTACGAATATCTCTTTCGCAATACGGAGAATGTTCGAGCAACTGGCCGTAGTTACTCAAATATCTTTTCGGATAGCGAATCGGTGTAAATGATTCCACAATAAATAAGCGGTTTTCTTTTGTATCAAATGTAATTTGATAAATAGTGCCTCTTGGAATAACAAGATAATCCCCATAGCCGAATTTTAATTCACCATAAATAGTATGCAATACACCCGTGCCTTCATGTACAAAAATCATTTCATCGGCATCGGCATTTTTATAAAAATAATCCTGCATACTTTCCTGTGGTGCTGCCAGCACAATATGACAATCATTATTGACCAAAACAGGCATCCTGCTTTGCAAATAATCTTTAACAGGTTTGATATGAAACCCTTCGAAACAACGATGCTTCAACATTTTTTCTTCGGCAATATTTGGTGAAACATTTACCTGCGGCTCAGTTTTTATGATTTGTGTGGGCGGATGAATATGGTACATTAAAGAATAATCATTGGAAAAACCTTCCGTCGAAAATAATTGTTCTGCATACAATTCGCCATTCGGTTGCTTGAATTGTGTATGCCTTTTATGTGGTATCTTCCCTCTTGTAATATAATGTGGCATAAAATATTTTTCTTTTAAATGAATCTGTTAAAGTAAACTCTCTGCTTACAAAAACAGGAATCAAATTTACAACTATTTATTCGATGAAAAGAATCGGGTTACTCTCTGACACACATCATTTCCTGGACCCTGCTATTGCTGCACATTTTAAGGATTGTGATGAGATATGGCATGCAGGTGATTTTGGTCATATAAATTTGGTGCAGGATTTAGAGAAAATGAAACCACTCAAAGGAGTTTATGGTAATATAGACGACGCAAACATCAGAAATATTTTCCCTGAGCAATTGGTATTTACTTGTGAGAAAGTAAAAGTAATGATGCGGCATATTGGCGGTTCACCACCGAAATACAATCCGGCTACAAAAAAAGAATTGCTACAACACCAGCCGCAGTTATTCATTTGTGGTCATTCGCATATTTTAAAAATTATGTATGATGAGTCCATTCAATGCTTATACATCAATCCCGGTGCCGCCGGTAAACAAGGTTGGCATAAAGTCCGCACTATCGTTCGCTTCACTATTGATGAAGACAATATAAAAGACTGTGAAGTCATTGAATTGGGCAAGCGGTAAGTATTACATTCCCGGCAGCCAGGTTCTGCCAACACCAACATCTCTGAATGGCCAGGGAATAAAAATAAGAATGAGTAATAATGCCAATCCAAAATATAAAATGGCTCTTTTATGTTTGACGCTATCTTCCACTTTCCGCTTGGCGTAAGAATAGCCAATATGAATCATAATGATGGCAATGAGCATGCCTACAAAATGTTCTACAGCAAAAAAACGAAGTACATTATCTTTCATTACGACACTCATTCCATTTTCACGAATACTTTTCAAACCCAGGTCGCCAAAAATCCATTGGTACAACCCAATCAAAAACATTAAATCAGCAGAGATGAGCAGAAAGAGCCCTGTTTTTCGATGGCCGGCCGTAAATGGTTTTTTCCTGTCGGCAATACTTTTATAAATCGCTACTAATAATAAAATTAAAATAACCCAGCGTAGCACACTATGAAGATGTAACATTCCTTGATACATAATGATAAATTTGAGAAGTCAAAGCTACTAACACATCATTACAACATCAAATAATAAAAAGCGGAATGAATTTACTGTAAAATCATTCTACCCAATCGGCAATAAATACATTGGTATCATGTGTGCCACCATTATTGCGGTTACTACTGAATACAATTTTCTTACCATCCGGTGAAAACATCGGGAAGGCATCAAATCCTTTGTCGCGGCTGATTTTTTGTATGCCGCTGCCATCTTCATTTATGGTATATAAATTAAAAGGGAAGCCTCTTTTGTATTCATAATTGGATGCAAAAATGATATGCTTACTGTCAGGCATAAACGAAGGTGCCCAGTTGGCCTGGCCAAAATGGGTAACCTGCCGAACATCGGAGCCATCGGTGTTGGCTACAAACACTTCCATTTCGGTTGGTGCCACTAAATTCTCACTCAACAAATCTTTGTACTCTTTCACTTCTTCGGGCGTTTTGGGCCGGCTGGCACGCCAGATGATTTTTTTCCCATCGGGACTAAACCATGCACCTCCATCATACCCCAATGTATTGGTTATTCTTTTTTCTGCCCCGGTTTCTAAATCCATAATGTATAAATCAATATCGCCGTCTTTGGTGCTGGTATAAATCATTTTTTTTCCATCGGGTGAAAGGGTTCCTTCTGCATCATAAGCATCGGAATGGGTCAGTTGTTTGACAATATGCCCATCCAGGTCAGCCATAAAAATATCGTACCCTTTATAAAGCGGCCAGATATATTTATTACCATGTTTTTTTCTGTCGGGCACCGGTGGACAATCATCGCCGGAAAGATGCGTGGACGCATAAATAAAATGTTTGCCATCTTTCATAAAATAAGCACAGGTAGTTCTGCCTTTGCCGGTACTTACCATTTTATAAGTAAATTTTTCGCCTTTCTTTTCCGGCACTTTGCCAATAAAAATCTGGTCGCAGGGAATTCCTTCTTTTGCATCGGTACGTTGAAAAACAAGATATTTTCCATCATAACTCCAATAAGCTTCGGCATTATCGCCACCAAAGGTGAGTTGCTGAATATTTTTGAAATGGACTTCGTCCGGGTAGAGCAATGAATCCCGGACAGGTGTTTTCGTTTCGGCTTCTTTGGCAGCAGAATGGCCACAAGCACTCAAAATTATCAGGATAGATGAAATGAAGAGGACATTTTTCATTGTTATTCTTTTTTTAAAAATTTCATTTGATTCAGTTTGCAAATATATTTTTAAGCTACTTTTACTTTGTCAGCCGATTGTCATTCTCCGGCTTTTTTATTGATAAATTATTCAAATATGCAGGTGCACATCAAAAACTTTTATCTATTCTTATTTTCCATTTTAATCATTAGTAGTTGTAAAAATAAAGATATTGATTCTCCTTACAGCGATATACTGACAAGGCCGCCATTTGATTTACTGACTGACAGTATCCGGCATGCGCCAAAAGATGACAATTTATATTTTAAAAGAGCTGTTTTATTAAACCTGAATAATTTTCCGGAACCCTCACTGGCCGATTTCAAAAAAGCCTGGTCGCTGCAGAAAAAAGAAGAATATGCATTGGGCGCCAGCAATTTGCTGTTAGAAAATAAACCCGATTCTGCCATTGTTTTTTTACAAAGTGCATTGCAATTCTTACCCAAAAGTTTTATGCTACGACTCACCTTGGCCAATGCATTCCAGATTATCGATAAAACAGATACGGCTTTGGCGATAGCCAATCAATTGTTGGATGAATACCCGGAACAAGTAGATGTAATGAAAATGAAAGCCCAGTTATTGGTTTCAAAAAACGATGATGCCGCTGCCTTACAGATTTTAGAAAAAGCATATCAATTAACGCCGTACGACCTGGAACTAAATTATCAGCTGGCTTTCAAATATGCAGAAGCGAAAAATCCAAAAGTGATTGCTTTATGTGATTCATTAATTCAAAAAGATTCGATGGGCCATGCTGCGGAGCCCTATTATTTTAAAGGCATTTATTATTCAAACACACATGACAATGGAAAAGCCTTGGCAATGTTTAACCAGGCGATTCAAAATAATTATTCGTACCTGAATGCATATATCGAAAAAGGCAGAATTTATTTTGTAGAAAAAAAATATACGGATGCGTTGCAAACCTTTCAATTGGCTAATAAAGTGTCCACCACTTTCCCGGATGCCTATTACTGGATGGGCCGATGCCAGGAAGCCATGGGACAGAAAGATGAAGCCCGGCTGAATTATGAAAGAGCCTATGGCCTGGATAACAGTTTTACCGAAGCCAGGGAATCTGCCGAAAAGTTGAAATGATTTTTTGCGGGTAGAAACTTCCACACAACTATTCTACATTGCCATAATAAAAAAGAATCTGTTGTAAATTGCGAAGCAAAAGCCAATACATGCCCATTATTGCACCCTCATTATTAGCTGCGGACTTCTCCAACCTCGAGGCCGATTGTAAAATGCTCAACGAAAGTGAAGCCGATTGGTACCACCTCGACGTGATGGATGGCCGTTTTGTTCCCAACATCAGTTTTGGCCCGATGCTCATTGAGGTGTTCCGCCGCCTGACTTCCAAAACCTGCGATGTTCATTTGATGATAGAAGAACCGGAACGCTATGCCGAGCAATTTAAAAATGCCGGTGCCGATAATTTATCGGTTCATATTGAAACTTGCCGACACTTGCATCGCAATATCCAACAAATAAAATCTTTGGGCATGAAAGCCGGTGTGGCGCTGAACCCGCATACACCTGTAGCGGCACTCAGCGAAATCATTGGTGATATAGATTTGGTTTGCATGATGAGCGTCAACCCGGGATTTGGCGGGCAAAAATTTATTCCGCATACCCTCGAAAAAATAAAACAACTGCGTAGCATGATTGATGAGAGAAAAGCATCCGTGTTGATAGAAATTGATGGAGGAGTAACGGTTGAAAATGCACCGGATATTATTGCCGCAGGTGCC
>JAGQWM010000026.1 GCA_020437365.1 Chitinophagaceae bacterium
CGTCGTAATGGTTTTCGTAACAGTTTTATTTTTCTTTTCAAATTGTATCACTTCTTCGTGGGCAATGAAATGCACTTGTTGATCCTGCAAATATTGTTTCAGGTTTTTCATCAATAAATTAGGATTACATTGTGCGTCGCAGTGATATAGCAAAGCTCCCATCCCATTGACTTTTGTTTGCGGTTCCAATGCTTGCAATTCTTCTGCTGTTAACATAACGGTGTCCGTTAGTCCCAGTTCGTGTGCTTTTTCATAAATATGATGTGCATGATTGGCATATTTCTCCGTTTGAAAAATTTCGAGTAATCCTTTTTGTTCGTAACCGAAATCAAAAGCAGGATTTTTCAACCAACTTTCATAGGCAGCTTTACTAAACAAAGAAAGGTCACGCAGGGGAATAGCTGCCGCTTCCACTTTTTTCGATTTGGCACTGCGCATAAATTTCAATGCCCAACTCATTAATTCTACATTCAACCTCGGTTGTATATAAAAAGGGCTTTTGGAGTTGAACATCCATTTTATTCCTCGTTTTACATTTGTTGGTGTTGCCAAGGGAATAAAATGACTGGGACAAATATATCCGGAGCTGCCAAAAGAACAATTATTGGTAAAATCACTTTTATCAATCACTGTGACTTCGTGTCCGTTTTTTTTGAGATAATAAGCAGCACTCAATCCGATGATGCCGCCGCCGATAACAATTACTTTCATTGTTTTACTAAAATTTATAAATGAATAAGCATACCCTCTTCAGCTACACGAAATCCTTTTTTTATGACTGCTTCTTTTTGTTTTGATGCTGTTTTCAATAAAGGGTTCGTATGATTAAAATGTATAAACACCACCTTATGGCGAATTTCTTTTGGAAGCGATTGTAGTTTTTCCATTGTTTCCACTACAAAAGGATGAGGAATGACAGACATATCACGGCCCGGCAATTCTCCATTTTGATAAAAAGTACCGTCAATAAAAGCCAGGTCAACATTTTGCAAAACAACCTGAATTTCCTGATTCCATTTTTCCCATTTATCAATATCCGGAATGAAAAGAATTTTCTTCTGCGCCGATGTAATCATAAATCCGACCGTTTCTGAATATTCATCCCGATGTGGAACAATCATTGGTGAAATTTGAATGTCATCACCCAAATCAACTTTTTGTTCTGCTTGCAAAGGGTGAATGTCTATATTTTTCAATCGAACCAATTGATTCCAGGGGCCGTTGCGGCGTAAAAAACTATCTAACCGAGGCATGGTAAAAACAGGAATCTGATGGGCGCCCATAGCTTCTCTTCCAAATTGCAGCAAGCCGGTATAATGTCCAATATGTGCATGTGTTATAAAAATTCCATCGGGTGTATAATCTCCCGGCTCCGGCAAATATGCTTGTAATGTATGCAGCTCTTCTCTTATATCCGGTGAAGCCTCAAGAAGCCAGTATTGTTTTTTCAATCGATCTACAATCGCCAAGCCAATAGTGTGTTTTTTCTTTTCTTTTCCTTCCCAATAAGCCCGGCAACAAGCTTGGGTACAACCCAATTGCGGATACCCTGCATCTTGTGCAATGCCGAGAACAACTAAAAATTTATCGGGTAAATGTGTGCGGACATCATCATAACGGCTATTATCAACCGAATTTTGACATGCCGTCAATAGTAAAAAATAAAAACTAAAAAGAATCAATTTTTTCATGCTCAATATTAAACCACCTGGAAACCTGTAGCAAAAGGGTCATCATCTTGATCAATCCAGATTGTATTATGTCCAAAAATTTTTGCCCAACCTTCTATGGAAGGACGAATGGCCTGTATATTGCCCAACATCAGTTCTTCTTCTATCCGGCCGGTAAATTTACTTCCGATTATACTTTCATGAATAAAAAGATCTCCTTTTTTTAATTTTCCTTTGGCATACCACTGTGCCATGCGAGCCGAAGTACCGGTACCACATGGCGAACGGTCAATCGCTTTTTCTCCATAGCAAACGGCATTTCTTGCCGTTGACGTAGAGTCCAATACTTGTCCTGTCCATAATACATGCGAACATCCCCGAATATTTTCATCCTCCGGATGTACGAATGTATATGCTTTGTTGAGGTTTTGCCGGATAATCCTTCCCCAGGTAATAAGTTTTTCAGTCGGGTACTGTTCCAGTCCCGAAAAATTTTTTTGCTCATCAATAATGGCATAAAAATTACCGCCATAGGCTACATCTACAATCAGTTTTCCCAAGCCGGGACAATCGACTTCTAATTCGGTTTGAGCCAAAAATGAAGGAACGTTCGTAAATTTCACCCATTCCACTTTTTGTTGATTGGACAAATGGTAATGAGCTATTACTACACCCGCCGGTGTTTCCATTTTTACAATACCTTTTTCCTTCGGTTGTACAAGTCCTTCTTCAATGGCAATGGTGATGGTACCAATGGTTCCGTGTCCACACATTGGCAGGCAACCACTCGTTTCAATAAAGAGGCAAGCCACGTCGTTGGCCATATCATGTGGCGGGTACATCATACTGCCGCTCATTAAATCATGTCCCCTGGGCTCAAACATTAATCCGGTTCTTATCCAATCAAATTCTTTCAAAAAATGAAGCCGTTTCTCACTCATATTTTTCCCTTGCAGTGCAGGGCCGCCTTCACTAACCAAGCGTACAGGATTGCCACAAGTATGTGCATCTATACATTTAAAAATATGTTTCATTCGCATTCAAATTTGATCAGAATCTTTACGAAAGCACTAAGATAATGACTGGTGTACATAATTTCGCAGATAGTTTATAAAGAGAAATCGGGATTTTTGTAAATTTGGAGACAGACAATTTATGGAAACATACGGTAAGATACTACTCATTGCCATGCCGGCATTTCTGCTTTTGGTATTATTCGAAAAATGGTGGGCCTGGCACCATAAAAAATTATCATTAAGAAATATGGATATGGTGTCGAGCCTGAGTAGCGGTGTTACCAATGTAACCAAAGACGTTCTCGGTTTATCCATTGCTATTATTACTTATAGCTGGCTGGTGGCGCATATTGCCATTTGGCATATTTCTGCTACCTGGCTTACTTATGTTATTGCATTTATTGTGATTGATTTTTCCGGGTATTGGGTGCATCGCTGGAGCCATCATGTCAATCTATTCTGGAATTTACACATTATACATCATAGTAGTGAAGAATTTAACCTAGCCTGTGCCTTGCGGCAAAGTATTTCCAATTTCATCAATCCATTTACTTTTTTACTTGTGCCGGCTGCTATTTTTGGCGTTCCGGCAGCAGTCATTGCCACAGTCGGGCCGATACAATTATTTGCACAGTTTTGGTACCATACCGAACATATCAACAAGATGGGTTGGCTTGAAAAAATTATTGTAACACCCTCACATCATCGGGTACACCATGCCATTAATAAAGAATACCTGGATAAAAACCTGGGACAAATATTTATTTTCTGGGATAAACTTTTCGGTACTTACCAGGAAGAGTTAAAAGAAAAACCACCGGTTTATGGAATTACCAGGCCGGTAAAGACATGGAATCCGATAAAAATAAATTTTCAACATCTATGGCTGATGATGAAAGATGCATGGCGAACAAAAAATTGGAGAGAAAAATTTACACTTTGGTTCAAGCCAACAGGATATCGCCCTGCAGATGTTGAAGGAAAATATCCGGTTTATAAAATTGACGATGTGTATCATTTTGAAAAATATGATACCAAAACTTCCCGAGTTTTTAATGCCTGGATTTGGTTTCAGTTAATTTCAATATTATTTTTTATTGCCTATTTGTTTGGCAATATTGCCGCCATCAATGCCATGGACTATAGTTATATTTTTTGGTATGGTGGTTTTATATTCCTCTGTGTGTATGCCATGACTGAACTCATGGACAGAAATCCTTACGCTATTTTTTGGGAAACTTTACGGTGTATTTTCGGCGCAGCACTTTTATACAAGCAAGCCGATTGGTTTGGCAGTAGCCGGTATATTCCGAACATTGTATATATCCTCAACTTTTACTTTATCGCTTCTTTTGTGATAACTGCATTGTTTGTCAGTAAACATAAAAGAGAAGATGCCATGGCTTTTTCGGGTTAAATTTTTTCTCGAGTTAATGAACCATTTACGGTTCGCCAGAATCCCAACGGGTTTTCATTTTTTAAGGCATCGGGTAATAATTCATTTTCCCATTGTTGAAAACATACCGGTCGGGCAAACCGCAGAATGGCATCGGGTCCTACAGAAGTAAAACGAGCATCTGTGGTAGCCGGGTAAGGCCCTCCGTGTTGCATAGCTTCACAAACTGCTACACCGGTAGGCACATTATTATGAATCAAACGTCCGCAGATATTTTGCACCAAACTCACCAGGGTTTCATTGTTTTTAATATCCTGCAAACTGCCCATAAGCGTTGCCGTTAGTTGGCCTTCAATATGTGTGGCCACGGTTTCCATTTCAGTTATATCCTTACATTTTATCACCAAAGAATATGGGCCAAATACTTCCTGGTGCAAAAACGGATTATTGATAAAAGCTTCTGCCGTAGCCGTAGCAATGGTAGGCACACCTTGGTACATGGCCGGTTCAATGGTGGAAACAGCCACGGTTTCTACCTCAGGCATGGTCAAACTGTTGGCTCTTTTCTCCACATAATTTTTAAAAATACCCGGATTAAGCATTGTTGCCGGAGCCGCTTCTTCTATACAGCCGGCCAAAGCAGAAATAAAAGTTTGCAAGTCTCCATTATCAATCCCAATAATTAATCCCGGATTGGTACAAAATTGTCCGACGCCTAAAGTGATTGAACCTGCATAAGTTTGTGCAATTTCTTTGGCTTCCGTTTGCATTTTTTCGGGCAAAAGAAAAACCGGATTGATACTACTCATTTCGGCAAATACCGGAATCGGTTCTTTCCGCTGATTTGCCAAATCGAATAATGCTTTGCCACCTTTCAGTGAGCCGGTAAAACCAACGGCTTTGGTAAATGGATGCTCTACCAATGCCTTGCCAACTTCAAATGATTGGCCATGCAGATGTGCAAAAACACCTGTAGGCATATAAGTATCTGCGGCGGCGTCAAGAATGGCTTTTGCCACTAATTCACTTGTCGCAGCATGTTCAGGATGTGCTTTTATGATAACCGGACATCCGGCAGCTAAAGCACTGGCCGTATCGCCACCGGCGGTAGAATAGGCAAAAGGAAAATTGGCAGCACCAAAAACAACCACCGGTCCAAGTGGTACCATCATTTTTCGCAAGTCGGGTTTGGGTGGCACCGTTGTTGTGTCTGCCGTATTAATTCTGATAGATAACCAGTCGCCTTTTTCGCAGGCAGCTGCATAGCTGTTTAACTGAAAAATTGTTCTGGCTCTTTCGTTTCTTAATCTCGCCTCCGGCAAATTAGTTTCTTTCATGGCTACTTCAATCAATTCATCACCGGTAGCTTCCAACTTTTTTGCAATGGCTTTCATAAAACCTGCTCGTTGGGCAACACTCATTTTACGATATGTAAAAAAAGCCTGCCAGGCTTCTTGCATGGTTTTTTCTATTTCTTCTATTGTTGCATCTTTAAACATATTCATTTACATTTTTAAATGATTAAACCTGTGGCCTTGTCGTAATACCTTCTTTAATAATTGTTTCAATTTTTTTTCTTTCATCGCCTACAAGGGCCAGCCGTGGTTCACGTACAAATTCACTGCCAATTTCTAAAGCAGTTTCTGCCAACTTAATATATTGTACCAATTTCGGATGAATATCCAATTCCAGTAATGGCATAAACCAACGGTAAATTTTTCTGGCTTCTTCTATTTTTCCTTCTTTCACCAAATTGAAAATAGCCACAGTTTCTTTGGGAAAAGCACAAACCAAACCAGCCACCCAACCATCGGCACCCAGGCATAATTCTTCCATTGCCAAAGTATCCACACCACATAAAATTTTAAATCGGTCGCCAAAATTGTTTTTCATTCTTGTAACGTTGGTCACATCCCTGGTACTTTCTTTGACTGCCGAAATATTTTTATTTTTTTCCAAAGCGGCAAACATTTCCAACGTCACTTCATTTTTATAATCTATTGGATTGTTATAAATCATAATGGGCAAATCTGTGTTGGTGGCAATGGTTTGAAAATACTGAACCGTTTCCCGAAAATCTGGCGAATACCGCATGGGTGGCAAAATCATTAAACCGGCAGCGCCCCAGTCAGCAGCTAAATCGGCCTGGCGTACAGCATCCTTCGTAGCGCCTTCGGCAATATTCATGATGACGGGAATTTTTTTATCTAATTTTTCAACAGCAAATTTTACTAAGTTTTCTTTTTCTTCTAATGATAATACACTGGCTTCACCTAATGTACCACCCAGAACAATACCATTGACACCGCAAGCAACTTGCAGGTGCAGGTTTTTTTCGAATAAGGATAAATCTAACTGATCGTCAGCCGTGAATTTAGTTGTAAGCGCAGGAAAAACGCCTTTCCATTCAAATTGCATATTTCTCAATATTTTGAAATAAAGATAGGCCATTCATCATAATTTTCGGCTTCTACCCTTTTCCGATAATGACAAAATTTTACCTGTGCGCAAAGTAATTCATTCCGCTTATCCGTTATTAATAACCATCTACCATTTAACGTTTTCATGGATGAATTTGATAAAATAGATTTATAAAAAACCAAAACGTATGAGAAGTATTCAAAAATTATTTCCCCAATTTCGAGCAAATCATAAAATCCTTATTTTATTTATTCTTGTTTTGGCCGGCACGTCAGTTTGGAGCCAGGCGGATAGCAGTTTTAAAAAAATGGACTTTCTAATTGGCCAATGGAAATTTGATGCCAAAAGTTATATCGCCGAAAATCAATATCAACAGAATACTTTTTATTCATCTGTTTCCTACATTTTTGGTGGCACAGCTTCTAAAGATGACTTTTCATATAAAGACCAAAATGGAAATTTAATAACTTATGGCACAACAATCAGAACCTATGACAGGCAATCCCAAAAATGGAAAATGCTTTGGTACAATTATAATTTGTCTTTCATTACTGAAATGACGGGCAGTTATACTAATGGAGAATTTCATTTTACCGGAAAAGGAAGCGACCAAAAAGGCAATTATATTGAAAAAATCACTTTTTATAATATTTCTCAAGACCAATATTCCTGGAAAAATGATAAGTCATACGATGGAGGAAAAACCTGGTTGAAAAACTTTTTTTCATATACGGCCTACCGTATTACCGATAAGGAATAATTTCAACTTCATGCAATTGTTCTAACCGGGTTTTTCGTCCGGATTCCCATAATCCGTTTTTAAACTTGCACCATTTGTATTGCAGATTATGCTTATTTTGTAATTCACAAAATCCAACAAAAAATAAAAATATGAGTACTGCTTCGCAATTAGCCCGCCGAATGGAAGAAGTCTTATTAAATGGCACTTGGATTGCTAATACAAATTGCAAAGACCAGTTAGCAGGGCTCAGTTGGCAATTGGCCATACGGCCATTTCAAAACTTGAATACAATTGCCGCTTTGGCACAACATATACATTATTGTGTCGCAGGTATAAAACAGGTTTTAGAAGGTGGCGATTTGACAATAAAAGATAAATATAGTTTTGATTTTCCGCCGATACAATCGGACAAAGACTGGCAGGATTTTTTGACTACATTTTGGAGTGATGCTACTGATTTTATTCAATTAATCAAAACTTTACCCGAAGAAAAATTAGCCGCCGATTTTGTTAAAAAAGAATATGGTAACTATGAAAGAAATATCGACGCTATCATAGAACACAGCTATTACCATTTGGCACAAATCGTTATCATCAAGAAAATTATCGCCACTGAAAAAAAATAACTGAATTCTATACAAAAAAATAAAAATCTGATTAACTTTAAGATGAATACAAGAGAATATGCAAAAACCTGTCTGGCAAATAAAATTTTATGGCACTCGTGGCTCTACACCGGTTTGTGATAAAAATTTCCAGGAATATGGAGGCGACACCACTTGTATTTATTTAGATTTACTGACCAACGATCGCAGTAAAATGATTGTAGCCTTTGATGCCGGCACAGGTATTCGAAAATTGGGAAAAGATATTGCTCTTGGCAAAATTCCCGATACAGAATTTATTTTATTGGTTTTTTCTCATTTTCATTGGGACCATATTCAAGGCCTGCCATTTTTTGATCCGGCTTATAATCCTGACAAAAAAATTGCCTTATTTTCTCCGCATAAAGAATATAAGAAAAATGAATTGCAGAATATATTCGAAACACAAATGCGAAAAGAATATTTTCCTGTTCCGTTAAAAAAAATGGGGGCAGAATTGAAATTTTTTACCGAAGAAGAATACCAATCTTATCTCGACTTTGAAAAATCGGTACAGTTTGATTACCATCTCCATCAACATCCGGGTGGTGCCTTTAGTTTTAGGCTCGAATGGGAAGGCCGTTCAGTTTGTATTTGCACTGACTTGGAACATGGAGAAACTATTGATCAAAAAGTTGTTGATTTTTGTAGGAATACGGACTTATTAATTCACGATGCCCAATATACTGATGAAGAACTTTTGACACACCGTGGTTGGGGACATAGCAGTTATGAACAAGCCATTGAATGTGCCAGGCAAGCCGGTGCCAAAAAACTTTTATTTACACATCACGACCCCGATCATGATGATGCTTTTTTGCACCAGATGGAAAAAAAATATCAAAAAATATTTCCTGACTGCGCCATGGCAAAACAAGGAATGGAAGTAACGGTTTAATCCATTTCGAATTATTTGAAATTTCTCAATACACTGATTAAATTTTCATCTTCCAAAACTTTCCCTGAAAATAAAGAAGTAAGCGTAGCACTGCCAGTATCATTTACACCGCGACAAGCAATACAATGATGGCTGGCTTTGATAGCAACGCCAATATCATCTGTGTGTAAATGTAATTGCAGTTCGTCCATTATTTGTTTTGTCAATCGTTCCTGCACTTGCGGGCGACGAGCAAAATAATCGACTATACGGTGCAACTTGGACAAACCAATGATTTTTTCTTTGGGGAAATAAGCAATGTTGACTTTCCCTTTAAATGGTAAGAAATGATGCTCACAAACCGAGGAAAATGGAATATTCAATTCTACCAACGAAGTATGATAATTAAAGTCGTTATTGAATACTGTAATGTGAGGTTTATTTGCGGGTTCTAAGCCACGAAACAATTCATTCACGTACATTTTTGCCACTCGGTGGGGCGTTTCTTGTAAACTGTCGTTTGTTAAATCCAAACCCAGGATTTCCATAATATGTGCAAAATGACGGGTAATGGCGGCAATCTTTTGATCTTGTGCATTTTTGGTTTCCCCTGCGGGTACCAGTAGCATTTCGTTTTCAGGGTTTACCATTTTCGGAATTTTATGCAGATTCATAGTTAAATATTTATTTTTTTATACATTTTTCAAAGATTAGAGTAAATATTTTACATGAGGTTACAAAAATTTGTAACTTTTATCAACTTCTGTACTCTATAATTAAAATAAAAGGAATAATGAATACCATACAAAACAAAGAACATACGGATCAAAGAATTGAAGAACATGAATTAATCAAAAAAATACTTGGTGGTGAGAAGGAATTGTATGAGATATTAATTCGGAGGTACAACCAAAAACTTTACCGTGCCATCCGAAGTTATTTGATTAATGAAGCTGACATTGAAGATTCAATGCAAAACAGTTATATAAATGCTTATACCCATTTGCAACAATTCAGGCATGATGCTTCTTTTTCTACCTGGTTGATACGCATTGGCATTAATGAAGCATTGGCGAAGTTGAAAGAAAAAAAGAAATTTTTAACCCACGTTGATACTTCATATCCTGATACCGTCAAAACTGTGGACATTACAGATTACAAACAATTAAACCCGCAAGAGCAAATGATACGTCAAGAATCAAAATATCTCCTGGAAACAGCTATCGACAGCTTGCAGTCGAAATACAAAATTGTTTATATATTGAAAGAACTGGAAGAAATGAGCTTACAGGAAATTGCCGATACTTTAAAATTAACGGTTTCCAATGTCAAGGTCAGGTTGCACCGATCGAAGGAAATGTTGAAATCAAAATTGTTGGAAAACTCCAATACAAATAATGTATTCGAATTTGGCAACAGCCGTTGCGATAGATTAACCGCTGCTGTCATGCATAAAATTTAATGAAATGGAAAAAATAAAAATCTTAAAAAAAGAAAATGCTACGCATGATGTGGTTCACCTGGTGACCGAAAAACCGGAAAATATTCAATACAAACCCGGGCAGGCGGTTGATATTGCCATCGACAATCCAACCTGGAAGAACGAAATCAGGCCGTTCACTTTTACTTCTTTACCGGAAGATGATCACCTTGAATTTCACATTAAAACCTATCCCGACCATAATGGTGTTACAGAACAAATCGGCCAATTGAAAGCCGGAGATCATTTATTAATCGGGGAAGTTTTTGGCGATATTGCTTACAAAGATGAAGGTATTTTTCTGGCAGGTGGCGCCGGTATTACGCCTTTTATCGCCATATTAAAAGATTTGAAACGAAAAAATAAAATCGGGAACAATAAATTACTTTTTGCCAATAAAAAAGAAATTGACATCGTAGAATCAGCATTCTTCCGTGACTTGTTGCATAAGAACTTTATTAATATTTTATCAGACGAAGATAAACCCGGTTATGAGAAAGGCTTTATCTCCCGTGCTATCATTGAAAAATATAAAGACATTGCGCAGCCCTATTATTATCTCTGCGGGCCTCCGCCAATGATGGACGCCGTCACAAAACACCTTGTAGATATGGACGTTGCTGAATCCTATATTATTAAAGAGGCGTTTTAAAATTTTCTGCCGGTTGTATTTGAAAGAATGGAAAGTAATATCTTTAAGTGGCCTTTTAATTCTTTCCTGTATTTTAAATGCTACTGCCATGAAAAAACTGCTACCGTTTCTTGTATGCTTATTAATAATTGTAAGCTGCAAAAATGCTACAACTAAAAAAGAAGTATCCACAACTGAAACAAATAATTATCTTGATTATTCGGGTATGGATGATGCCTGGAGTGGCGGCGTCAAAATGATACCGATTGAAACACCTTTCGGAAAATTCAATGTATGGACGAAACGTGTCGGTAATAATCCTGCTATGAAAGTTTTACTACTGCATGGTGGCCCCGGTGCTACACATGAATATTTTGAATGTTTTGATTCTTTTTTCCCAAAAGCCGGTATTGAATATTATTATTATGACCAATTGGAATCTGCCTATAGCGACCAACCCAATGATAAACGTTTGTGGAGTGTAGATCGGTATGTGGATGAAGTGGAACAGGTACGCAAAGCATTGAAGCTGGACAATAGTAATTTTTATGTGTTGGGACATTCCTGGGGCGGCATTCTTGCCATGTCTTATGCATTGAAATATCCACAAAATTTAAAAGGATTAATTATTTCAAACATGGTTTCATCGGCGCCGGCTTACACCAAATATGCGAACGAAGTATTGGCTCCGCAAATGGATACAGCCGTGCTTGATTCCATCAGGAGTTTTGAAAAAAAAGGAGATTACAGCAATCCAAAATACTTGTCCCTGGTGGAACAAAATTATTATCCTCAACATATTTTAAGGAGGCCTTTGGATAAATGGCCCAATCCTGTAGTCCGGTCATTTGCCCATATAAATCCCAATTTCTATGTTACGATGCAAGGCCCGAGTGAATTTGGCATGGCCGGAAATCCGAAATTAAAAGATTGGGATGTTACGGATCAGTTGTCCAATATTGCTGTTCCTACTTTAGTGATTGGCGGCACTTACGATACGATGGACCCAAAATTTATGGAGATGATGGCCAAAAAATTACAGCATGGCCGTTTCTTACTTTGTCCACAGGGAAGCCACCTGTCTATGTACGATGACCAACAAACTTATTTCAATGGTTTGATTCAATTTATTAAAGACGTGGACCGGGGAAGAATGAAATAGTATTTTATCATAACGTCCTGCATATAAATCCTGTTTTCTACATCGCAGTAAAAAATATTTATTGAGTAGTTTTTAGTTTCCTGATAATCGAACTTGTTTTCAAAAACTTCGTTAAGTCTTATTGAAAAAATTGAAGGTTTCATATAAAACAAAACTTATTGCTTACATTTAAGGTCGAACCTTTGCTTCATAGTAACCGTTCATTTGTTACTATAAAATTTTTTACGACATGAAACCCCGACAAATCTTTTTGCTCCTTTCTTTTATTATTCTCGCAGCCATCGCCGGTATTTATTTTATATGGAAACCGGTTTTATGGTTTTTAATTTTATTTGCGCCCATCATCTTAATTGGCATCAGGGATATTTTTCAAACGAAACATGCCATCAAAAGAAATTTTCCTGTCATTGGCAATTTCAGGTACATGCTGGAAAAAGTACGGCCGGAGATTATGCAATATTTTGTAGAAACGGATACAGAAGGCCGTCCGATTAATCGTTTGCATCGTTCATTGATTTACCAACGTGCCAAAAAAGTAAATGACACTACGCCTTTCGGTACACAAATGAATGTATATGAAATTGGTTATGAATGGATGGACCATTCCATTTATGCCATCAACAACGCCGACCTGGAACATGAACCACGTATTCTTGTTGGCGGAAAAAATTGTAAACAACCCTATTCTGCCAGCATTTTAAATATTTCGGCGATGAGTTTCGGAGCCCTCAGCAAAAACGCTGTACTGGCTATGAATACCGGAGCTAAAATGGGCCGCTTTGCTCACAATACCGGCGAAGGCGGTTGTAGTCCTTATCATCGACAACCCGGTGGCGATTTGATTTGGCAAATTGGTACCGGATATTTTGGTTGCAGAACCAAAGAAGGAAATTTTGACGAAGAAAGTTTTCGGGAAACAGCTTGTCTCGACAATGTCAAAATGATTGAAATAAAAATTTCACAAGGAGCCAAACCCGGACACGGCGGCGTTTTACCCGGTGTAAAAAATACAGAAGAAATAGCAGCTATCCGGCATGTAGAACCACATACTGATGTATTATCGCCACCGGGACATACCGCATTTAAAGATGCTGAAGGATTGATGCATTTTATACAACGCCTCAGAGAATTGACTGATGGCAAACCCATTGGTTTTAAACTTTGCGTGGGAAAAAAATCCGAATTCATTGATATCTGTAAAGCCATGTTGAAGACAGGCATTCAGCCGGATTTCATAACCATTGATGGTGGTGAAGGCGGTACCGGTGCTGCGCCGATAGAGTTTTCAAATTCATTGGGCATGCCATTAAGAGACGGTTTGATTTTCGCCATCGATACTTTAAGAGGTTATGATTTGAAAAAAGATATTCGTGTTATAGCTTCCGGAAAAGTATTCAGTGGATTTCATATTGCCCGCTTGATTGCCATGGGTGCCGATATGGTAAACAGTGCCCGTGCCATGATGATGGCTACCGGATGTATCCAGGCTTTGCAATGCAATACCAATACCTGCCCGACCGGTGTGGCTACACAAGATAAAAGTTTAATGAAAGGACTTGTGGTAAAAGATAAAGCGGTGAGAGTGGCTAATTTTCATGAGGAAACGGTCAAAAGTTTTATAGAACTAATGGCTGCTACCGGTGTCAGAAAACCATTCGATTTAAAAAGAGAGCATATCAACCGCCGCGTCGAAATGGACAAAGTAATGAAATATAGCGAAATGTATCCCGATGTGGAAGAAGGAGTTTACTTGAAAACTTCATCCGTCGTTTAATTTTCCATCATAACGAATGCACCCCAATACAGAGGTTGTTGCAAGGTGGTCATTAATTGCAACTGTGCATCCCGAAAAGCCTTTTGCTTATTGTCATCTTTCATCAGGTTTTTGTAGAAATTATTCATCAGTTGTTGCGTTGCTTTATCATCTACTTTCCATAAACTCATAATGATGGCATCGGCACCGGCGACAAGAAAAGCCCTTTGCAAACCATACACACCTTCACCGGCTTTGACTTCGCCTAAACCAGTTTCGCAGGCACTGAGCACTACGAGGTCTGTCCCTGTCAAATCCAAATTCATGGCTTCATAAGAAGTAATAATTCCGTTGTTGTTATTTTCCAAACCGGGTTTTAGTTGATCGGCTTCAGCTGCACCTGTCAACATTAAGCCTGACCTCAGTAAAACATTGTCTTTGGCAAAATCCTTGTGCACACCAATGGGCCAACTGGTATTGGTTACGTCTTTCAAAAAATAACCATGCGTAGCAATATGCAGAATAGAAATTTCTTTGGCTGATTTTAAATTAGATTCCGTCGCTTCCTGTTGCATTAACTCAGCTACCTGATACCCTGAAGTTTTCAAAACTTTATTGATTTCTTCTACTTCCACTTTGGTTCCCGGCAAAGCTACCAAGACACCTTTTCCATAATCAGGAAACCCTATCAGTGTGGCCTTTTTATTATTTACAGCTAATTTTTCTGAATTCCGTTTTAATATATCCCGCGGATTACTGAGTAAAACAAAATTGTATTGTTGTATTAAAAAATCGCCACCAACAGGTTTTAGTGTATTCAAATTGACCTGGTCATACACACCGTCTAATGATAAATAAACTGTCTTCTTATTTTCCAATTTTGCAGCAAAAGGTTGCCAGAAATAGGCATAAGATTTTTCATCCTTTATTTTATTTTTCATCATCACCCTGTATGTCCTGGCTCGTTGGTCTTCAAGATTGTCGCCATCATCAATCACCACAACTTGCGGATTGGATTGATCATTCGTCACAACTAAACCTACATACCGACAACTATTTGTCAAAACGCCATCAAATTTTTGCAAGCGAATGATTTCTACTAATGCTTCATCGCCACCTAATTTCGATTGAATTTCATTGTAATTAATTTTTTCGCTGAAATAAAAATTGGCAAAAGCGGTAGAATTTTCTGACAATCGCTTTTCCATATTGTTCACTTCATTTTCCAATGAATCAATATTTACATTTTGTTCTTCTAAATCTTTCTTAGAATAAACATACAGCCGTGCCAGTTGTTCTTTATGGTCAATCCAGTTAATATAATCACTCACCAATTGTTGGTCCTGGCTATGTAATATTTCTTTACTGATTTTTTCTGCCGAATTCAACAAAATACCTTTTGTGGCTACCCTGTATGCAAATAAATCCTGTAGTATGGATTGATCTGTTGATTGGGCATCCAATGCAAAATTGTAAAATCGTTGAAACCGGGGTGATAACAAATCCCAATATTTTGTTTTCTCCGCATCACTCATCGGCGCAAAATAATTATTGATAAAATCAATCGTTTTCTGCATCACAGTTTTATACAGAGGAATAGCTGCTGCTAAATCATTTTTTTTCCATAACAACAGTGCTTCATCTTCTTGCGATTGAACATACATGGGATGGTCAACACCCAAAGTTTGCTCACGGATTTGCAATGCTTGTTGTAATAATGGAGTAGCATCATCATACCGCTTTTTATACCGGTAAAAATTTCCCAAATCGCTGATGACTTTTGCATAAGCCGGACTCGATTCCCCCAAAGTGTTTTTGAAAATATCAGCTGATTGTTGCAGCATGCTCTCCACTTTTTCGTCCTGCTTCATCAACATGAGTAATACAGCATAATTGTTGAGCATTGTTGCTTTTTCTACCGAGTTGTTGGCCAGTTTTTTATCCAATTGCTGGTAAATTGATTCTGCTTTACTGTATTGATTCATCTGCTGGTAAAGCAATCCCATATTCGATAAAAACTTTAATTCATTATTTGATTTTGATTGTGGTAATTGATCTATTAACTGCAACACATCGTTCAATAATTTGATAGCCGCTTCATAATTGCCCATTGTTTGAAAAAGCATGGCTTTATTGTTCAGCACAATTGCATAAGGCATCGTAGCCTGTTGGTTATTTTGTTTGATAATATTCACCGATTGCTCAAATTCCTTTTCGGCTTCATTATACAAACCCAGGTTGTAATGCAAAACAGCATAGTTATTCAATGAAGAGGCAACAGCCATGGAGTTGGCGCCAAGCCTATTGGTTCTGAGTTGGAGTGCTTTGTCCGTATATTCATTGGCTAACTGAAAACGGCTGGTATTGGTATAGAGCAAACCAAGGCCGGCAATGGTTTTAAGATAATTGAGTTCGCCGGTACGACCCGACCTTTCGAAATAATATTTAGCAGCATTATATCTTTTTTCAGCAAAAACAAAACGGCCCATGGCATAAGCCGATTGTCCCATTTGTAAATTGAGGTTGGCATTTTCTTCATCATCAAGGTCAAAATCCCTGTACATAGATTTTGCAATACCGCCAAGCCGCAAAAATTTGGCGCCAAAACTACCCTTTCCTTTTACACCAAATAGCCCGGCATTATCGCTCACTAAAATCGCATAGTCTATATCGGTAGAATCAAAATCGGCTTTGATTCCTTCCAGTTCATTCCTCGCTGTCTGGCGGGCTTTTTGTTTGGCTTCGTATTTCGCATTTTCTACTTCATACTTTGCCCGGTTTTTGACTTTGTCTTTTAATTTTTTTAAAATTTGCGCCTGGCTTATGTTGGCCAAAAACAGGAAAAATAATAAGGAAAGAAATTTCATGGTATTGATAGTTGGATGTTAAGGTAAAATGGTCGTCTAAGTTACATTATATTTTACAAATCTATTGTTGGATGCTTCTCCGCAGCAATTCGTTGCCACCTAAATAAATAATAAATAAATATCATTTTATTTTCAGAATGCCGTCTTTTGTATATCTTACAATTTAAAACAAATCAAATGAAAAAAATATTTCTTATTTGCACACTGGTAGTTTTATCATTCAATGGTTTTTCACAAACCTGTGAAGAAAGGGAACCAACTATGTTAACGATGATTGGAGGCATTTCCGCAGGCATGATTTACAATACATATCAATTAATAAATTCAGTCAAAGAAGGTTTTTCTAATAAAATATATTCAAATAATCAAGTAGAAAAACTCATGAATTCGCAAAGAGGTATGATTGATTATTTAACAAAATCAATGGATAGTGCCATCCAAAAAAATACATTTATCCATAATGACGATAAAGAGTATGTCAACTCAATGGTTGATATTTTGATGGGTTTATTTCAACAAGCTACATTGATGATTGACCTCTCAGCCAATAACAATACGTCGAATGCAGATAAATATGAAAAACAAAGGAAGAGTAATTGGGATAAAATAAGTAATATCTTAGGTTTTAATGATGATGATAATTAAAATCCCTTCGAGTCGCAACCGAGGAGTTCACAAAGCCTGGCCCGCAATGCTGGCCCGCGAAGATTTCTACCTACAATTTTACCTTCCGGATCAATCAGGATATTTTGTGGTATGCTGCTGATTTTATACAACCGGGCTGCTGCATTATCCCAATATTTTAAATCACTTACCTGTGTCCATGTCAGGTGATCTTTTTGTATTGCCTGCAGCCAGTTTTTTTTCAGGTCTATTCGATCCAGCGAAACACCCAGTACGGTAAAATTTTTATCCTTGAAATAATTATAATTTTCTACAACATTGGGATTTTCTTCCCGGCAAGGGCCGCACCAACTGGCCCAAAAATCGACCAAAACATATTGGCCGCGGAATGAAGACAAAGCCACCGGGTTACCTTCCGTATCGGGTTGAACAAATTCAAGGGCTTTTGTTCCAACGGCACCCACTTTATTTTCAGTTATAAAATGTGAAAGTTCTTTGCCCAAATTTGTTTGCCTTATATTTTTATCCAACTGGTTAAATCTTTTTTCTAAAAGCAGGACATCATTATTGAAGCCATAAGTAACATTTAAAATAAAAGCTGTAACAATTGAATTAGGGTTTTTAAACACTTCTTCATCTATTTTTTTCTGTACCATCTCTCCTACTGCCGCATACGCTGCGAACATAGAATCTCTTTCGGCTCCGGGTGGGTGCTGATTAATTGATTTTGCCAATACATTCATTTGATTGACATAAGGAATGAAATCTTTGGTAAAGGCCCTAAAAGCTTTATGCGCATTGGAACCTGAAATTTCAACTTCAAACGGACTCGTTTCTTTTTCTTTTACGGAGATGTTTCCATTCTCAACATAAATTTCGATCGGTGTGTTTTGGCCAATATTTAAAAAACATAAAACCGGTTCATCTACTTTTCCTTTCAATATAAACCGATCATCTTTTACCACATCAGCTGCTAACTCTTTATAATCATCAAACCGATACAGCTTCACTTCGATTTTGTCAGGCACGCCATCCAATTTTCCTTTAATGGTGAATCCTTTTTGCTGTTGTGCTATTGAAAATAATGGAGTGAATAAAAGAATGAAGAGTAACTTTTTCATACGAGTAAAATAATTTTCATAATGGGGTAACTGCCCTTAACCGTCAACAAATTTACAAAAAATGCCGGAAAAATCTTTAGCCGAGAATGGAGGAAAGAAATGATTTTGTAGCAGTATTAACATTCTGTGCATCCCGAATAGCCTTTATATAAGCACTGCCAATAATGGCACCGGCCGCAAGCTTGTTGACTTCCATAAACATTTCTTTATTCCCTATGCCGAAACCTACCAGCACCGGGTTATGAAGCGACAATGCATTGAATCGTTGCAGGTATGCGTTGATGCCGGTCAATTTATTGGTATTGCCCGTGGTAGCGGAAGAAGAAACAGCATATAAAAAACCTGAACTTAACCGATCTAATTTTTTAATTCTTTCATCTGTCGTTTCCGGCGTTACAAGAAAAATAAAATCCAATTTATATTTTTTGATAATCGGTGCATATTGCTTTTCGAAAACGGCATCCGGTAAATCAGGTATAATCATTCCGTCAATACCAATGGCAGCCGCATCCTGGCAAAATTTTTCAAACCCATATTGTAAAACAGGATTTAAATAGCCCATTAAAATTACGGGCAGGTGAATTTTTTCCCGAAATGATTTGATGTCAGCAAAAAGTTTTTGAATACTCATTCCATTTTTAATCGCTGTTGCATTACTCTCCTGAATGACTGGGCCATCGGCCAGCGGATCGCTGTAAGGAATTCCCAGTTCAATCATATCGGCACCAAATTCCTGCAAAGACAGCATGACGTCCATTGTACTTTCCGGATGCGGGAAACCGGCTGTGCAATACACATTCAATATGGGTTTTTGCTGCGCAAATATTTTTTGAAGCCTGCTCATATTCTACAAATCACATTTTATCAATTAAGGTAGCTAAATCTTTATCACCTCTTCCACTAAGTGAAATCACAACCTTGTCGGTTGTTTTAAATTTATTCTTTGGTAAAACAGCCAAAGCATGTGCCGATTCCAATGCCGGAATAATGCCTTCTAATTTTGCCAGTTCAAAAGCAGCCTTGAGTGCTTCATCATCTGTTGCCTGTTGATACACTGCTCGTCCGCTGGTAAATAAATGAGCATGTAGCGGGCCAATACCCGGATAATCGAGTCCGGCAGAAATACTATAAGGTTCCACCACCTGGCCATCCTTCGTTTGCATCAATAAAGTTTTGCAACCATGTAAAATTCCTGTTGTTCCTAAAAAAGTGGTGGCAGCACTTTCACCGGATTCTACACCTTTGCCAGCGGCTTCCACACCAATTAACTGAACTTTCTTTTCATGCAGAAAATGATAAAATGCTCCGGCTGCATTACTACCACCGCCAACACAAGCTATCAAATGCGTTGGTAAAGCATCACCTGTTTTTTCTAATAACTGCCGCCGGATTTCCTCGCTGATAATACTTTGCAACTGCGCCACTATAGCCGGATAAGGATGTGGGCCCACCACACTTCCAATAATATAATGTGTATCCTCACCATGATTAATCCAATACCGGATAGCTTCATTGGTAGCATCTTTCAAAGTTTTACTACCGCTGGTAGCAGGGATTATTGTAGCGCCCAGCATTTTCATTCTTGCTACATTGGGTGCTTGTCGTTCCATATCTTTTTCACCCATGAATACAATACATTCCCGGTTGCGCAAAGCACAAACTGTGGCCGTAGCTACTCCATGTTGCCCGGCACCGGTTTCAGCAATAATTCTTTTTTTTTCCAATCGTTCTGCTAATAAAATCTGGCCAATAGTGTTATTAATTTTATGCGCACCGGTATGACAAAGGTCTTCCCGTTTCAAATAAATGTTCGTTCCATATTTTTCACTTAATCGACTGGCAAAATACAAAGGAGTTGGCCTCCCGACATAGTCTTTCAACAACGTATGAAACGCCTTTTGAAAATCATTATCCGCAAGAATGGATTGATATGTTTTTTGCAGTTTGTCAATATTGGCTTGCAACATTTCGGGAATATAAGCACCACCAAATTGACCATAATAGCCATTTTCATCCGGAAAACTAAATTGTTTACTATCAGTCATGGACAGGAAAATTTCGGCAATGATTTATTTCATCGCCAATTTGAATTGTAATAATTTGGCCATGTCTTTCACACCCGGAGAAGATTCAAACCGACTGTTGATATCAACCCCAAAAAAATCGGGGTGACGGAATGATTTTATTTTCACAGCATCTTCAACACCAATACCGCCACTCAGAAAAAAAGGTTTTTCTATACGGGCTTTTGTCAGCAATTGCCAATCGAATTGTTCACCGGTACCGCCAATACTATAATCAGTGGCTTTATCAAATAAATAATAATCACACACTTCATCATAAGGTGCTACCAATTCATCAATATCTTCCGTATTATTGTTAATATGAATTACTTTAATTACTTCCACTTCGGCACCCAGGTCATCGCACATTTCAGGACTTTCCTCGCCATGCAACTGCACCACTTCAATGCCGTATTCGTCAATAGCATTCAACACATCTATCATTTCAGGATTTACAAAAACGCCGGTTTTTTTTAAATCAAAATCGGCTTTCTTCACGTCCTTTGGGTTCAATTTATCGCCCATATACCGCGGCGAATTTTTATCGAAAATTAATCCCGCAAAATCTATGTCCAATCCATCCAATTGTTGCATTTGTTTCATATCAGTAATGCCACACACTTTAATATTCATATTTACTTATTTTTTTCATTGGTTGATAATCTGTTTTCTACTTCTTTGGCAAAATTTTCAAATGTGATACCCGGCGCTTCCGTTTTCATAAAATTTTCACCGATTAAAAATCCATGGTAACCTGCCTGCCGCAAATGTACAATAGTCTCTACACTCGAAATACCACTTTCGGCAATAGCTATTTTTTCTTTGGGAATGGCATGTATTAAATTTTCAGCAATTTTAATATCTGTTTCAAAACTTGTTAAATTCCGATTGTTGACACCCACCATATCAATGTCATCACAAATAAAATCCAGTTCTTTTTCTTCATGCACTTCCAGTATTGTTTCCAATCCGATTGCTTTGGCATAGCCAGCAAATGCTTTGACCATTTCCCGTGTCAGGCAAGCTGCAATCAACAAAATAACATCGGCACCGAAAGCTTTTGATTCGGCAATCTGCCATTTATCAATAATAAAATCTTTGCGCAGCACCGGAACATCGGTTACCACTTTTGTTTGAATTAAATCATCGAGGTCGCCACCAAAAAATTCATCATTCGTTAGTACCGAAATGCCTGCTGCCATCCGATTGTAAGCCGTGACAACCGGCTCCACTTCCAAATCTTTTGTTTTGAACCAACCCTTGCTGGGGCTTTTCCTTTTAAACTCTGCAATAATGCCGTTTTTATTTTCCTGCTGTAAATTTTGCACCAATGACCTGTTACTGATTTGCCAGAAAAAACCATCTTTCTCAAACCGCTCAATTGGGCTCAAAGGTTTAAATTTTTCAATTTCTTTCTTTTTGGCTGCTATAATTTCATCTAATATTTGCATGAATATTTTTTTATTGCATCGACATTAATTGTTGGAATTTTTCATTGGCATTTCCACTTTCCAGGCTTTCAATAACGGCTTGATAAGCCTCGTCATAATTTGTGTATTGGCCGGTAACAAAAACCGCCATTGCGGCATTGGCCAACACAACTGCATTTTGTGCAAAGCTTCCCTCTCCTTTCAAAATTTTTGTAAATATTTTGGCGGCGTCTTCAACGGTTTGCCCACCCGAAAGATCTGCAGGCATTACCATTCTTTTTCCTAAGGCCTCCGGTGTTTTTATTTGCTCGCCTTCCTGTGTAATAATTTTTGTATCATTGGTCAGCGAAATTTCATCATATCCATCTAATCCATGAATAATTGTAAACGGCTTGCCCACAACCTGTAGTAAATAATTATAAATTCTTGCCATTTCTAAATTATAAACGCCTACTAATTGAAAGGCCGGGTTGGCCGGATTGACCATTGGGCCCAACATATTAAAAAATGTTCTGACAGCGAGGTTTTTTCGTATTGTACTTACTTTTTTCAATGCCGGATGAAACAAAGGTGCATGCAAAAAACAAATATTAGTTTTCTCCAATTCATTTTTCAACTTCTGATTATCCGTGCTAAAACGATAGCCCAAATATTCCATCACATTGCTGGAACCGCTGACTGATGAAGCTCCATAATTGCCATGCTTCGCAATTTTCTGGCCGGTACCTGCTACAATAAAACAGGAAAGAGTTGAAATATTAAAAGTATTTTTTCCATCGCCGCCGGTGCCTACAATATCCATACAATGATACGCTGAGAGTTCTGCTTTTATACAAATTTCCAATAAGGCATCCCGAAAACCGGAAAGCTCTTCTATGGTGATGCGCCGCATTAAAAACACGGTAACAAATGCCGTAATTTCATTTTCGTTATACATTCCTTTTCCAATATTCAACATTACTTCTTTTGCCTGCTCCTTCGACAAAGTTTTATGTTCAAATAAATATTCCAGTATTTTTTTCATCATTATGATTTTAACCAATTGTTCAGTATTTTTTCTCCGAGTGGCGTCAGTACACTTTCGGGGTGAAACTGTACGCCCTGCACATCAAAATTTATATGTTGTATTGCCATAATAAATTGATGTTCATCGCTGGCTGTAACTTCCAATTCATCGGGCAATGTTTCCTCATCTATTATCCAACTATGATAACGGCCTACATCAAATGTTTCAGGCAAGCCATTAAATAATTTACTTTGCTTAGTGGCATCTATTTTTATGGGCATAGCCACTCCATGAAAAACCGTTGTCAGATTAATCAACCGGCCACCGAATGCTTCGCCAATGGCCTGGTGCCCAAGACAAACACCTAAAATTGATTTCGTTGGTGCATATTCTTTTATCAATGGCAACAATAAACCTGCTTCTGACGGAATGCCGGGGCCGGGTGATAAAACAATTTTATCATAGGCTTTTACATCTTCCAATGCAATTTGGTCATTGCGATACACATCCACTTTTTGGTGGATGATGTGTTCGATTAAATGCACCAGGTTGTACGTAAAAGAATCGTAATTATCGAATACAAGAATTTTCACATGTAGTATTTTAATTTCATTGAACTTGTTTTACTTCTTCCATTTTTTCGGTATGCATAGCACCGGCCAATTGTATTGCTTTTTTTAAGGCACCTAATTTATGATTGACTTCCTGCAATTCCACTTCAGGTTGACTATCGGCTACAATACCAGCACCGGCTTGGTAAGTCAATGTATTTTGCTGACTTAAAAACGTCCTGATCATTATGGCATGATTACAACTTCCATCGCAACCAAAAAAACCAATGGCGCCGCCATAAAAACTTCTACTTGTTTTTTCGATTGCCTGAATCAATTGTAAAGCTTTGTGCTTGGGTGCGCCGCTCAATGTGCCGGCCGGAAATGTTTTTGCCAACAGATCGACCGGGTTGTTGCCTTTTTCAAATTTTCCTTTTACTTCACTTACAATATGAATTACATGCGAAAAATATTGAATTTGCCGATAGGCAGATACCGTCACTTCGCTACACAAACGGCTTAAATCATTCCTGGCCAAATCGACCAGCATCACATGCTCGGCATTTTCTTTTTGATCCTGTAAAAGATTTATCGCTGCTTCCTGGTCGGCTTTGTCATCACCGGTTCGTTTGTACGTGCCGGCAATCGGATGTAGAATGGCTTCTCCATTTTCAATTTTCAAATGAGTTTCCGGCGATGAGCCCATTAATTTATAATCGCCATAATCGAAATAAAATAAATACGGCGATGGATTCACACTTCTTAACTGGCGATAGACATTCAATTCATCGCCTGTAAATTTTTGTTGAAACCGCCGGCTCAATACCAACTGATATACATCGCCACGATGACAAGCCGCAATCCCTTTCCGCACATTTTCTAAAAATTCTTCTTCCGTAGAAAAAGCCGTTTCATTTTCTTTACAAGCAAAAGGATATTCAGGCACATCCTTACTTCGGATTAATGAAAGAATGATTTCCCGTTCGGTTTCCAAGCCGGTCATTTTGTTTTCACAAATAAATAATTCATTCTTAAAATGATTGATAACAATAACGTATTGGTATAAGCGATAACGCATCAATGGAATTTCCGGTTGTTCTATATTATTGTCCAGTTTTTCAAAAAAATGTACAGCATCGAAACTGGTGTATCCATACAATCCCTGTGCAAATTTTGCCACCGGCAGCGCTGAATCTGTTATTTCGAATTGTTGCATATACGCCCATAATAACCCGGCTATATCCGCATCTTTTACCAATTCCATTTTCTCCGGTTCACGGCCGGGAAATTTTTGTTCTACCTGTTTGTCCGATTTTATTTCAATGCCGCCAATGGCATTAATCCCGATAAAGGAATAACTATTATCTGCCGCATGGTAATCCGTGCTTTCCAGTAAAACCGTATCCCGAAAACGATCTCTCAATCGCAGGTAAATGCTGACTGGCGTAAATATATCGGCCAACATTTTGGTACAGCTCGTTTGCATGTTTATTTTTTTCATACACTGAAAACTCTTTTCTTTTTGTAGTATAAAAATAAACCCCGAACAAAGTCGGGGTCTGAAAATATTAATATAAATATAGCAGTTGCACTACAGCCCCGGAAGAGTTGTATGCCACCACCAAATTTTATTTATCAAGCATTTCATTGTAAAAACAAATATAGAAGAATTCATTGAATATGCAAGTTTTCATTTTATAAAAACAAAAATTTGTATTTTGAATCCTGAAAAAATTAACCCAATGGATTTTACACTTCGGCCCTGGGCTACATCAGATAAAGATGCGTTGGTAGAGTATGGCAATAATATTAACATCGCCAAAAATATGCGCAATGTTTTTCCGCATCCCTATACAAAGGAAGATGCCATTCAATTTCTTGAACGAACCATTCCTATGCAACCCGTAAATATTTTTGCCATAGATATTGGCGGAAAAGCCAGTGGCGGCATTGGTATTTTTCCACAAACAGAAAAAAAAAAAAAAAATGCTGAATTAGGTTATTGGCTCGCCGAACCATTCTGGGGCCGCGGCATTATAACCAAAGCCATTGGCCAGATGGTGGACTACGGATTTAAGACTTTCGATATTGACCGCATTTTTGCAATTCCCTTCGGCACTAATACGGCTTCGCAAAAAGCATTGGAAAAAGCCGGCTTTGTTGTAGAAGCTCGTTTCGAAAAAACTATTTTTAAGAACGGTGAATATTTTGACGAATTGATTTATGCCATCCGCCGATAAAAGCTATAGAAAGCAGTCGTCTTGGCTATGTATAAACCCCGGGTTTTCATCATTTTAGGATTTATCATAATACCTTAACTTTGCGCCACTTAGATTCAATTTCAAGGATTATAAAATAAAATTTATGGCAGATATATTTGACCGTTTACTAAAAAATTATGGCCCGATAGGCCAATACAGAGAAAGAGCACATGGATATTTTGCTTTTCCAAAATTAGAAGGAGAAATCAGCAGTCGCATGCAATTCCGCGGCAAAGAAATGATTGTCTGGAGCCTGAATAATTATCTTGGCCTGGCCAATCATCCTGAAGTAAGAAAAGCAGATACGGATGCCACTGCAAAATATGGTTTAGCCTACCCGATGGGTGCCCGAATGATGAGTGGCAATACCAGCTATCACGAACAATTAGAAAATGAATTAGCCACTTTTGTAAATAAAGAAGATGCGATTCTTGTGAATTATGGTTACCAGGGAATGGTAAGCCTGATTGATGTTTTATGTGGCCGGCACGATGTCATTGTTTATGATGCAGAAAGCCATGCTTGTATTATTGATGGGTTACGATTGCATCCCGGGCATCGCTATGTATATAAACATAACGACCTCGAAGATTGTGAAAAACAATTACACCGTGCTTCTGCATTAATTGAAAAACATGGCGCCGGAGGAATTTTATTAATCACGGAAGGAGTTTTTGGTATGGCCGGCGATCAGGGCAAACTCAAAGAAATTGCAGCATTAAAACAAAAATATACTTTTCGTTTATTGGTAGATGATGCACATGGTTTTGGTACTTTGGGAAAAACAGGAGCCGGTGCCGGCGAAGAACAAAACTGCCAGGATGAAATAGATATTTATTTTTCCACCTTTGCTAAATCTATGGCCAGTATTGGCGCATTTATTGCCGGCGATAAAACCATAATAGATTATATCCGTTATAATATCCGTTCGCAAATTTTTGCCAAAAGCTTGCCCATGCCGTTGGTCTTAGGCAATTTAAAAAGATTGGAATTATTGCGAAACAATCCTTCGTTGAAAGAAAAACTTTGGCACAATGCTACCAAATTGCAAAAAGGCCTGACAGAAAGAGGATTCGATATTGGTAAAACGGATTCCGTGGTAACGCCGGTTTATATGAAAGGCGATGTACCCGAAGCCACTGCTATGGTCAAAGACCTGAGAGAAAATTACAGCATATTTGCATCAATTGTTGTTTATCCTGTTATTCCGAAAGGGCATATTATATACCGCCTGATACCTTCCGCCGTTCATACGGATGAAGATATTGAGCTGACCTTAAATGCTTTCTCCGAAACCAAAAAGAAATTGGATGCCGGTGCATACAAAATGGAAAAAATTCCGGACATGGCAGATGTCGGCGGCAAACGATTCGATTACATGACCGAAAAATTAAAAAATAAATAATAGCAAGAACAGTAAGCCTCGTTTTTAACGGGGCTTAAAAAAAACTGTATGCTTTTTCAGCCGTTGGTGGAAGAGAACACTATCCAAGGTTAAAAATAAATCAAACGCTTACGCTTGCTGCTTCGTTCCATTTATACTGATTTTCTTTTTGGGAATGCTTTTGAGACTTTCGAAACTATTTCGATGCGTGGTGATTTGCAACGTGGCTGAATTTTTTTCACCGCAAAGACGCAAAGGCGCAAAGTTTCGCAGGGGATTTATTTATTATACGCCGCTGTTGTGTTTTTCATATAGGCGTCATTCACAGGCAAGAGACTAACAGCAGAAAAGTTCAAATTATAAAAGGTTTGTATAATCCGGTTCCAGGTTTTAGCCTCCCAAAACTCATACACTCATTTGCTGGAAATCCGAACACTTTATTATAGAAAGAACGTGGAGGTTGCACGCCTCCGGTAAACGCATTTATTAAGTTTTGCAGTATGCCCGGTGCACCCGGAAATGGCGTCGTATTTGTTCCCGGCATATACCAGGCATTTACCAATGCTTTAAATTTATCGCCTGCCATTACTTTCAATACAATACCGGGGCCTGTTCTTTTGTCCGTACCACTTACATTAAATAATTTTGCCACTTCCCCGTTGTTGTTATCGCTATCGAAACCCGGTGGCTTGCTGTCAGTTTTTTTAATGTAATCCTTAAAAAAATTATTTGCTGGAGTCATAGAAATCGAGGGAACGGGGTTTAAACTTACATTCTATTTTCATTATTTGAAAAATCTGCTCCCGTAATTTATTAATCTGATTGTCATGTGATTCTAATATCCCACCATTGCTAATTACCAAAAAAAATGTTTTGCCTGTTTCTTCAGTGATACTCTCCAAAATAAGCCTCGAATACAAGCAATCAGAAACAAACAAAGTCAGATTTTCCTCCATAAATTTTAACCTATCACAAACAGTTGAAGTTTTAATAAAATTCCGCACTGATGCAGAATCATTGAGGTTTAGTTTTTCTTTTACTTTGCCTATCTGACAGCTTGCACAAGTCCCAACATAAAATGAGAATACAATCATTATAATTTTAGTTCGTACCATATTCTTTTTTTTAAATCTTCTAAAATTTTCTTTAAATCAATGCTTCCTGATTTCTCTTCTGCTGAAACAACCTTCCCTTTTTCAATTTTTATATGTTTATACATTTTTGTTCCATCAGCAGTTGTAAAGTTCTCATACACCCCCCGCTCTTCGAGGCTTACAGCCTCGCAAGTTGTATTCTTTCGCCTTTGGCGTTTTTTTGCCTTTGTTGGTCTTTTGCATAAAGCCTCACGCCTTTGTGTCTTAAGTGTAGGCATAGTGTACCGGCAAGAGACCAACAGCGAAAATTTATAGAAAATCAGCTACATTCGTTTGTCGGTGATTTTGCAAGGCCCAGGTCTGCACGAAACACCAACAACGGCGAACAACAAAGTCCGGCGAAGCCGGGTTTTTTCTTTTTACTAAACTTTTTTTGTTACGTAAGCTGCATAAATACACAAACCATATGAAAATAGAATATAAATAACCACAAGAAATCTTTTCCAAAATAAAGACTTACGAGAATCATTCTTTTTCTCATAGAATTCAATTATTTTAACATCCTTACCGTTTCTCATTAACAATAAATAATTAGCCCCAAAAACAATTATTACCATTAGCAAAATACTTATTCTAATATTTAGTGAAGCGGAAGTAAACTTATCTATTAAAAAAATAACAGATAAAATATTTAATCCAACACATAACGACAGGAACATTAGGCTAGAAAAAGTGTAATCTTTATCTCGCTTATTAATTTTTCGAGCAAAGATTGCTATGCTGTAAAAAAGATAATAATAAAAATTATTCATAGCACTTCTACTTTCCATCATTAAAAATTTCGTTCACATATATTAAGTCTATAAAGCCAGCCACTAATGCAACTTCAGGGAAAAAGATTCCTACTCCTGTGTAAAGTAGTTGTGTGAGAAAATGCCCGGTGCAAATATTTCTTTCTCGCCAATTTGCATATGAAAAGATGGCACTTACTGCTGCTGCTCCCTTAGTAAGTCTTCCAAAATTCTTAGCTGTTTTGCTTCCTACCAGTTCGGTAAATTCTGTCATGCCTTGGCCATGTTTAATTACTGTCTCTGCCCCAGCTGTACCAGTTCCTCCTATACCTGTGGCTTGATTAATCATATCAACTGCTCCAGTATTTGGTTCGCTATTTGCAAGATCAGTTTTGGTCGTTGTAAGCCTTATATTTTCATCAGATGTAACATATTCACCGGGTGTAGCTGTACCATCTGCATTTAACCGATACGGTTTTATTTCTACATCAGCATCTGTAAATCCTCTTTCTATTATTCCAGTTTTGCCAACGTAACTAACATTTGTGTAATTACTGCCATTTGCTTTGGCAGTTGCTGCCCAAATCTTAATCCCTCTTTCGTTTTTTACAGATCCGTTCCAGATTACATGATCTTGCCCATACTCATCAGTATATCTAATCCAGTCGGTTGGAGCTATTCCACCAGCTTTTCCAACAATTCTCATAACGCCTCCTGCTTTTCCTCTCCTTGCTTCTTCTTCAGCCGCTTTTTCATAATCTGGCTTGAAATCAAAATCTCTCAAATCCATTCCATCAGGATCAATATACCTTATCGGATTATCAAAAGCATAATTATAAGGAGCCCATCTTCGCATTTTATCAGACATCGGATCACTAACCATCCATCTTCCTATCTGTGCATTGTACATCCTCGCTCCGTAATCCAGCCACTCTAATCCGCTACCATCACTAAATTCTTGTCGTTGCTCTTCTTTGCTGTTATACTTAAATTTATTTTTAGTTTCTCCAAATGCCAATGCTTTTGAAGAAATCCCTGCCATTGTAAGTCCGAACGGGTAATAATTCTCAAAGAACTTTTGATAGTTAAATTTAAGAATTCTTATTTATTAAAAGCTAGTAAATTATGTAGTGCTGTAAAAAGTAAGTAATAACAAAGGCTGTTCAAAGTTTTTGAGAAGACCAACTGGGGCAATTTTTTTTTCACCGCAAAGACGCAAAGGCGCAAAGTTTCGCAGAGGTACTATTAATTCTTTTTTGTAACCGTAGATGGAAGAACTTATGCAGTCAAAAAAAGGCTGCTATTTACCGCCAAAATCCTGTTCTCAGTAATGTTCAACCAAAATAAAAAAATGAACTCTGGCCGGCGCATTATGTCTATCCGCACTACACAACAACTGTAAAAACCAGGGCCATGCTTAAGGAAATAAATAATTTCCAACCGCCCGAAACCCTCCGCATAAAGGTTTTTTATGTACGGTCATTAATATATTTCTATTTATGCTACATTTACGGACTTTCTGACGTCAATTAAAAAAATTCAACCATTCAAAATACAATGACTATGCGCAAATTTTTTCTATTGCTATTGGTTTTGCCTTTGTTTACACATGCACAAACAAAACCCATCACACTTGAAGATATTTTTAAAAAAGGGACTTTCCGGGGCGAATTCGTAAGAGCCGATTTTGGCGAAAGCCAAGCCGAACCTGAACTAAACCCGGAAGATTTAAAAGACGAATCCGGTGAATCTATCGGCCGGCCACAAGGTACGATTTGGTCAGCAGCCAAACCGGATTTGGTACTGATAAAAAAAGAAGTAGAAAGCATCTATCGCCGTTCTACAAAATCCTATGTCTATTTATATAATACTTCAACAAAAAAACTCATCAAACTGGAAGATGAAAAAGTATTGCATCCCAGTTTTTCGCCGGATGGCAAAAAAATAGCCTACGTCAAAAACAATAATCTCGTTCTATATGACATAGCCACCCAAACCAAAAAACCAATTACCACCGATGGGGAATGGAATAAAATCATCAATGGTAACTGTGATTGGGTGTATGAAGAAGAATTTGAATTTACACAAGCTTACGACTGGAGCCCCAAAGGAAATTATATAGCCTATTATCGATTTGATGAAAGCAAGGTGAAAGAATATGAGTTTACGATTTATGACAATAAATACAATGAACAATATTCCTATAAATATCCCAAAGCCGGTGAAGCCAATTCAGTAGTAGAAATTCATATTTACGATGTGAACGCCGGCAATAATGTAAAAGCCGATTATGAGCAAGGCGATATTTATATTCCCCGCATCAAATGGACAAGAGACGATAATACATTATTGGTGTTTTGGATGAACCGCCATCAAAACGATTTAAAACTTTTGGCCACCAATGCGAAAGACGGAACCGCACATTTGGTCTATGAAGAAAAGAACAAATATTTTGTTGAAATAAATGACGACTGGTGGTTTTTGAAAGACGGTAAAAATATGTTGTACACCAGCGAAAAAGATGGCTATCGTCATTTGTATATGAACAGCCTCGATGGAAAAAAATCAATTCAACTTACCAAAGGGCCGTATGAAATTACAGACGTAAATGGAATTGATGAAGACAATCAACGTATTTATTATACCGTAGCCTATCCTACACCTATGGATCGCAATGTATTTGAAACCGATTTTAAAGGAAGCCAACCAAAGGCCATTACCGAAGGCAGTGGCTGGCATCGACTGGTTTTCAATAAGGACTATTCAAAATATTTTGATTATTATTCTAATTTGAATACGCCACAAACAGTTTCACTCTATGATTTGATTATCAACAGAGGTAACCAATTTACGTCTAAATTGGAGAAAGTAGAAGGTGATAATGACAAGCTCAAAGAAAAGCTAACGGAGTATGGATATGGCAAAGCCGAATTTATAAGAGTGCCCAACAGCAAAGGCGATACATTGAACGGCTGGATGCTGAAACCTGCTGATTTTGACCCTTCCAAAAAATACCCGGTGCTGTTTTGTAATTACGGTGGGCCTGGCTCGCAACAAGTGTCAAATCGTTTCGGCGCAGTAAGTGCCTGGCATCAATTATTGGCACAAAAAGGTTTTATAGTCGTTAGTATTGATAATACAGGTACCGGATTCAGGGGAGAAGAATTTAAAAAGAAAACGTATTTGCAACTGGGCAAATATGAAATTGAAGACCAAATAGATGCTGCCAAATATTTAGAAACCATGCCTTTTGTAGATAAAAATAATATTGGACACTGGGGCTGGAGTTTTGGTGGTTTTATGAGTTCATTGGCTATTACAAAAGGCCATGATGTATTTACGGCTGCGGTAGCAGTGGCTCCGGTTACCAACTGGCGTTTCTATGATAATATTTATACCGAAAGATATATGCGTACACCGCAAGAAAATCCAAAAGGGTATGATGATAATTCACCCATCAATTTTACGGATTTAATTACCGGAAAATTTTTACTCATTCATGGCCTGGCCGATGATAATGTGCATTTTCAGAATTCGACACAAATGGTTTCTGCCCTAGTGAAAAGCAATGTAGATTTTCAAAGTGCATATTATCCCAACAAGAATCATAGCATTTCAGGTTATGCTGACAATACGACTTTCCATTTATGGAGTAAAATGACAAACTGGATTTTAAAAAATCTGGGTAATGAAAATACCAAAAACTTAACAGCACCCGATTCTAAATTAAAAAGTTTTTAATTTTATTTTTCTAATTCAACCATCCCTGTAAGTTTTGCTTACAGGGATTTTTATTTTGCAGCATTTTATATAAGGCATAAAAAAACCCCCGATGAGATCGGGGGACTTAATCAAAACCATTAACCATTAAACCTTATCCTATGAAAATTCAATGCTAATGTCGGAAATAAATTTATAAGAAGTAAAGAAAAAATATTTTTTTTCGGAAATAGCAAAACCAATCACGGTTTTCTTGATTATACTCAACCCAAACGAGGCAAAAGGAAGTCTTTTTCTTGGGCAGGTTACACAAACAATTGTTCGTATAAGTTGCATAACGACGATTTACAGCCTTTTCAACTTAACTTTAGGGCATGAGAAAAATTGTGGTCGCCATAACGGGAGCCAGCGGGTCAATTTATGCCAAAATATTATTGGATAAATTAATATCAGCCAAAAACCAATGGGAAGATGTATCGGTTATCATGTCGGCGAATGCCAAAGAAGTATGGCAAACAGAACTACAAAATGAGGCGTATAAAAACTTTGCCTTACAACAATACTCACCACAGGATTTTTCGGCGCCATTTGCTTCCGGTTCGGCACAATATGATACCATGATCATCATTCCCTGCTCCATGGGTACACTTGGCCGCATTGCTTCAGGCATATCCAACGATTTGGTTTCCAGGGCTGCAGACGTGATATTGAAAGAAAAAAGGAAATTGATTTGTGTAGTCCGCGAAACGCCTTATAATTTAATTCACATAAAAAATATGGAAACAATTAGTTTAGCCGGTGGCATTATTTGTCCGGCAACGCCATCGTTTTACAGTCGTCCACAAACCCTGGAAGAAGTAGCCGCAACGGTTGTGCACCGGGTATTGGATTTAGCAGGTATTAAAATTGAGGCTTACAGATGGGGAAAATAATTGCAAATCTTATTAATCTGTATATTTTGCCCCGGCATTAATCCAATCGATTATCTTTTGCCGTTCAGAAACCGGCAATAAGCCAGTTGGAGGCATAGGTGATGGATTACCATTTACGGCTCTTTCAAAAATCCTGTTACTAAACTGTACAATATTACAGTCAACTGTCCAATTCATTCCACCATTTGAATTTGCTGGATTATGACACGACACGCAGTTATTTTGCAAAACATTGCGTACCTGGCTAAATAAAGGCCCTGCCGAAAGTTCTGGAACAAGAATATTTGTAGCAGTACCTGTACACCCGTTTTGGTCTTTCACAACCACATTGTACGAGCCATTGGGAAGATTTGAAAATATATTTGATGTTTGAAAACTACCTCCATTTAATTGATAAGTATAAGGTGGAACTCCCCCACTTGCATTCAAAGTTATCTTTCCGGCAGGTGTACCGCATGGATCTGTGCCAACAACAGATGAAGAGACATTTATAGTAACACCACTGCAGGGATTCGGATCAGCCAAATTAAAATTATCGGAGCCGGAACAACCATTCACATCTTTTGCAGTAATTGTATAATTTCCGGCCGAAAGATTATTGAAAGTTCCAGATGATTGAAAATTGACTCCATCTATACTAAATGTAAATCCTGTACTTCCGGTAGCAGTAGCCACAATACTACCATCACTGGCACCGGCTGAAGATGGATTGACAATTGTAGCGTTCAACACTATTATAACACCTGCACATGGATTGGGATCTGTTAGCACAAATGTGTTTGAGCCGGAACAACCATTGTCGTTTTTAACAATTACATTATAAGTACCTGCTGCTAATCCAGTAAATATTGGAGAGGTTTGAAATGTTCCACCGTTTAAATTATAAGTAAGACTTGAACTTCCGGAAGCTGTTACTGTAATTTTTCCATCCGAAATACCTGGAACCGTCGGATTAGTAATTGATCCATTAACAGTAATCGTCACACCACTACAAGGATTTACTGGCGTAGGAGTACCTGACTTACTACAAGAACCAAACATAAAAATAAATAAATATAGAGCAGCAACACCTGCCAGGGAAGTGAAATTTATTTTCATAACCTGTTTTAAATCGAATCGTAATTACATCCTTCCAGGTTGCTTCGCTTATTTGTTCATTTTAGTTTTTTTTGAAAAAAGGATGTATAAGTAGCCGAATATTGATGCCGGCACTATTCAGTTTTACATTACCATAACCAATCCCTTTTAAAGGAATTTTATAATAAGGCCCAACAGTAAATGATAAATTTTTATCGAGTTTATGCTGTAGGCCTGCAGATATTGTCAATGTTGAGAATAAATGTCTATTTGCGTTCTTATAACTAATATCTTTTGAATAAGAAGGACTTGTTGGATTATATTTATATGTAATTTTATAATCTTCCTTTTTCATAATCAATGATGAAATACCAGCTCCAATAAAAATATTATTTTTTCTTTTAGATTTAAATTGGAAATCGACTGCAATTGGAATTTCTAAAACTTTACAATCAGCATCAATA
>JAGQWM010000027.1:0-7047 GCA_020437365.1 Chitinophagaceae bacterium
AAGCTACAATATTATTATAATGAAAAATCAGGTCGGCCAATTGTGGATAAAGTTTGTTTGCATTAAAATATTTATTGACTTCCTGCAAATACGCCAGTAAGATGTATTTTTTGAGTTCGAAATCAATTCGGCCTTCGGCAAACCAGGTTTCAGATAATGATTTCATAGTGTTTTTGGGTTTTGTTACTGTAATTTACATAAAAGACGTAAAAAAAAGTTGAAAGTTTCTTTCTGTTTGTTAAATTAGTTGATGCGATTTTTCATTTTACTCCTTTCATTTGTATTGTATGCCTGTGGCAATACCATCTATATTGTGCGGCATGCAGAAAAAGCATCGGGCTTGGATATGGATACAATGAAGCCTTCTACCGATCCACCATTGACGTTGGAAGGAAGGGAAAGATCACTCAGCCTGAAACAAAAATTAATGAGCCGACATTTTTCTCATTTCTTTTCTACCAATACACAACGAACCATTGCTACTGCAAGTCCGTTAAAAGAAATGTTTTTGGGCATTCCTATTGAATTGTACAGTAGCCGACCGGATTCATTGGATGCATTTATTCAACGTATCCAAAAAATTAAAAAAGGTGATGTGTTAATTGTTGGTCATTCTAATACCGTAGATGATATTGTCAATAAGCTGGCGGGTAGAAAACTCATCAACGGCGATTTGGAAGATTGGATGTACGATGATTTATTTATCCTGAAAAGGAAAGGAGATACGTATCAGTTTTCATTAGAAAAATATGGTAAGCCTTCAGTCGAAAAAAAATAAGGTTGATTTAGATTTCTCTTTCTTCATCAAAATTTTCTAATTCTTTTGCCACGGCTGTCAGGAAAGTAGCACCTAGGCTGCCATCTACAATACGATGGTCGTAGCTCATGCTTAAATACATCATGTGACGAATAGCAATGCTGTCGCCGGCAGGTGTTTCAATCACAACCGGCTTTTTCTTAATAGCACCTACAGCCAAAATAGCCACTTGTGGTTGGTTAATAATCGGTGTGCCCATCAAACTACCAAATGTGCCTACGTTGGTCAATGTAAATGTACCACCGGTCGTATCATCGGCTTTGAGTTTGCCGTTTCTTGCTGCGTCAGCTAATCCGTTTACTTGTTTGGCCAGGCCAACGAGATTCAACTGGTCTGCGTTTTTAATAACGGGAACAATCAGGTTGCCACTGGGCAAAGCCGTAGCCATTCCCATATTGATATCTTTTTTCACAATAATAGAATCGCCATCAAGAGAACAATTGATGAGTGGAAATTTTTTGATACAACGGACAATGGCTTCTATGAATAGAGGCGTAAAAGTGATTTTAGTGCCTTCTCTTTTTTCAAAATTTTTCTTCACCCGGTTGCGCCACATGACGAGGTTGGTAACGTCAGCTTCGGTAAAACTGGTAACATGCGGGCTGGTATGTTTGCTACGCACCATGTGTTCGGCAATCAGTTTACGCATCCGATCCATTTCAATTATTTCTACATTGCCTTTATAGGTCGTTAATTCCCTGTCAGCTGTAGCTGGTTTTGATGATGTATAATGCTGCTCAGGTACAGCCATTACACTTTGTGAATCTTTTTGCGTGGATTGACTATGGGCAGGTTTGCCATCACTTACATATTGTAAAATATCTTTTTTGGTCACTCTGCCTTCTTTGCCACTGCCGGGAATTTTTTCCAATTCTACCATACTGATACCTTCTCTTGCGGCAATATTCAATACCAATGGTGAGTAAAAACGGTTAACGGATTCTCCATTATGTTGTGGTGTTCTGGCTTCTGTTTGTTGGGGTTGTGCTGTTACTTCTTCAACTTCATTTTCTTGTTGCGCTGTTTGAGGTGGAGTTGATGTAACGGGCGGCGCTGATACAGTGTCTTCACTGTTTGTTTTGATGCGGGCAATAACGGTGCCGATGGGAACGACATCATTTTCTTTAAAAAGAATTTCTTCAATAACACCTGCAGTTGTGCTGGGTACTTCACTATCGACTTTATCTGTGGCTATTTCGAGGACCGTTTCGTCCATGGCAACAGTATCGCCGGGTTGTTTCAACCATTTCAATACCGTGGCTTCCATAATACTTTCACCCAATTTTGGCATTACTAAATCAACAACAGCCATACAAAAAATTTGTTAGTTCACAATTTTTAAAAAACTTAATTCAGCAATTTTATGAAATTGAAAAATTAAGCAGTTAACCGCTCAAAGGTAATGATTTGAAGATAATCTAAACGAGTCGTTCGCAGATGAATAATCGTAACATATTTAAAGCCCTTGCCGCAGTTATTTCTATGTTTTTTTGACGATTGAATCGCAAATTCAATTGCCGGGTCTGAATAGTATTTGCATCGGCGACTGCCATCCAAACAGTACCTACAGGCTTATCCGGTGTGCTGCCTCCCGGGCCCATAATTCCTGAAACGGCTATCACATAATCTGTCTCTAGGGTTTTTAATGCTCCCCTGGCCATTTCTGTAACTGTTTCTTCACTGACTGCACCAAAATTGAGTAAAGTTTCATGGTGTACACCTAAAATTTTTTCTTTGGCTTCATAAGAGTAACTGACTACCGAGCCGGCATAGTAAGCAGAAGAACCCGGAATGGCGGTAAGCTGGTGGGCAATATATCCACCGGTACAACTTTCTGCTGTCCCAATTGTTTTGTTTTTTTCTATTAACAAACGGCCGACTACGGCTGCTAATTCTTCATCTTTATCCGTCACCAGGTTGTCATGTACTAAGGAGAGCATTTTTTGAAAATAAGGTTCGATTTTATTTTCCAGTGTTTGTTTATCATGACCGAAAGCAGTAAGTCTTAATTTGACTAAACCATAATTAGGGAGATAGGCCAGTTGTATCTCTTTTGGTAAATCTTTTTCAAAACTACTCAGCATTTCTGCAATAATTGATTCTCCTTTGCCAGCAGTTAATGCTGTTTTGTGAACGATGGCCGGCAAATCAAAATTCTTTTGAATGTAAGGAATGACTTCGTCCGTTATCAATCCTTCCATTTCATACGGAACTCCGGGCAAGGAAATGAAAATTTTAAAATCTTTATTTTTTTCTCCTGTCGAAAAAAGCATACCGGGCGCAGAACCTCTTTTGTTGGGCAATACGGTACATACATCAGGCACTTCGGCTTGTTGTAAATTTCTTTCTATAATTTGCTGCTGATTCGGATAAACTTTTTCAAAAAGTTTTTTAATTTGTTGTAAAGCATCTTTATTTATAACCATTTTACCACCGAAATATTGACACAATGCATCTTTGGTTTTATCATCAGCAGTTGGTCCCAATCCGCCGGTTAGGATGATGATGGATGCCATTTCTTTTTCAGTATCCAATGCCTTTGTAATTGCTGCAGCTTGATCGCCAATTGCCACTCTTCTGTGAACCCAAACTCCGATTTCATTCAACGCTCGGGCAATAAAGGCCGAATTGGTATCAATAGTTTGTCCAATTAAAAGCTCATCGCCAATGGTGATAATAGAAGCATTAACATTATTCATAGCATCGAAATTAGTTGCAAAGGTAAGAGTTGATTAAATTTGAATCTTTATGATTCTGCACCCATTTTTTTGCAATATTTCTTAATTACCAAATGATGAAAAAAACGTTTTTTTTAGTTGCTGCCTTTTTATTCACGGGCATGCTCTATGGACAAACAGTTACACAACAATTGGCAAAAGCCTGGCAGGCATTTGAGGCGGATTATCAACTGGCAAATGCTACGGCTTCATTGTATGTCATCGATGCTGCAACCGGTGATGTTATTTTCAGTAAAAATGAAAAACTGGGTTTGGCGCCGGCCTCCACACAAAAAATTATTACGGCGGCAACTGCTTTTGCATTTTTGGGTAAGGATTATCGTTATGCTACGCAATTTGGCTTGTTAAATGAGGGTACGCAAAAGGCTTTATACATACAACCTTCCGGCGATCCGAGCTTGGGTTCCTGGCGTTGGGGCGATGAAAGGAATACAATTTTTTTGCAAAAAATAAAAAATGAATTTCAATGGAATAAAAATAAGCTGAGTAAAAATGTTTTTGTCAATATCAAAGGTTGGGATCAGCAAAGCATTCCTAATGGATGGATTTGGCAGGACATTGGGAATTATTATGGTGCCGGTGCCGGTTTTTTGAACTGGCGTGAAAATCAGTTTGACCTAGTACTTCGTTCCGGCAGTCGTATCGGCGACCCGGTGGAAGTGGTAAAAACAATTCCTGCATTGGTGGATTATCAAATACATTCGCTGGCTACAGCTGCAAGTGCCGGAAGCGGCGATAATGCTTATCTCTATTTTCCAATTACTGGACATGAAGGAATTGTCAGAGGCACTATTCCGGTGCATGAAAATAAATTTGTGATTTCAGGAGCCATGCCCAATCCTGAACGTCAATTTATTTCGACAGTAAAAAATGCTATTGACGATAGCCATAAAGATTTTGACCTGCAGGAAATAGAGGGTATTTCTACAAAACCTGAAATTTTACTCACACAATATTCGCCTACGTTAGATTCTCTTGTTTACTGGTTTTTGAAAAAGAGTATTAATTTATATGGAGAAGCTTTATTGAAAACAATCGGATTGAAAGAAAAAGGAAGTTTTAATACGGATGCCGGCATTGATGTTGTCAAAGATTTCTGGAAAGGGAAAGGGATTGATGTGAATGAATTGCATATAGAAGATGGGTCTGGGTTGTCGCCGCAAAATCGGGTTACCACACATGCACAGGCTACAATTTTACGTTATGCCCTTGGGCAAATTTGGTTTCCCGAATTTTATGAAGCTTTGCCTGTGTATAATGGAATGAAAATGAAAAGTGGTACAATTTACAGGGTAAAAGGTTTTTGTGGCTATCAAATAAATAAATCCGGCCAAGGGTATATTTTTTCCATCTTGGTCAATAATTACAGTGGTTCAACAGCGGGAGTTGTTGCTAAAATGTATAAAGTGTTGAATGAATTGAAATAATTTTCCTGGCAAGTAAATCATTTTTATAAACCGATTGCCCGCAAAAAAGGAATCTCCATTTTTAACAACCACGGTGCAGCAATAGCAGCCAGCCACAGTAGAAGGATAAAAATTTTGCCTATTATTGAAATATCCTGAATTAAATGATGATGCAATAATTGTTGAATGGCCGTCATCATTCGTTCTTCTTTTTCATGATAGACATAAGGCGGTGAGGGGGTAAAATTGTTGAAAGAAGATTGTTCGGCAATAAGAATATTTCTGATAGCCCAATAATCGGCATCCGGTAAATCACGGTATTCCAAATCTGTTTGAATACCAGCTTCTTCAATTTTCTTTTCTACAACAATAGTGTTTTTTTCGCTGAACATGCGCAGCAACATCATGCCCGGGAAAATGAGTAAAACATAAAATGGGATTTTAATGGCCACCCAAATTAAAAATGCAATCGAGAGGAAAATAAAAATTTTACTAATTGTGGATTCTTCATTCAGGTACACCCTGTTCAAAAGTTGGCCACCATCCAATGGATAAATGGGCAACAGGTTGATAATATTGAGTAAAATAAATAACATGCCGATTCGACTAAAACTGGAACCCAGAAAATAGTGCGAACCGCTATATTGATCAAGCAGGTAAAGAATGATGCCGATAATAATGCCCGGCAGGGGCCCGGCTAATAAAATAATGGCGGATTGCTTTTGCGAAATTTCTCTTTTGGAACCGGAAACATAGGCCCCGAGCAATGGAATAAAAAATATACCGAGGTCATTATAATGATACATTTTCATAGCCAGGAAATGTCCCGCTTCGTGTATGAGTACAATGGCAGTAATCAATAAAAGAATTTCCCATTGCTTAAAAATATAAAAACCCAAAGCCAGGTAAAGTACAAGGCTGCTAATAGATTTTATCCATATATTTTCCGGCGCTTCTTTTTTTTGAAATTTGGGTAGAATGACTAAAGAATCTTCTGCTTGCAGGGAAGTATTATTTTCCGAAGATGGTTCTGTGGAAGATTCCCATTCATTGTTTAATTCAGGATTACTCATGCCGGCGAATTAAAATAAGCTTCCAATTTTTTTGCCCATACTTCGGGCATTTTTACAGGTTTCATTTTTGGGGCATCCATAAAATATAAAATGACTTTTGCCGTAGTCAATAATTCATTTTGTTCATTATAAACTTCATGATGAAAAGTAATTTTATGATCGGTGGGCATCTCTTTCAAAAAAGTTTTTATTGTTAACAGGTTGTCGTAACGTGCCGGTCGCAGATAACGGCAATTGATTTCAACAATAGGCATTATGACCCCTTTTTTTTCGAGGTCGGCATACGTTAATCCCGAATGCCGGACAGCATCGCCCCGGGCAACTTCAAAATAAACCAGGTAATGACTATGGTAAACAACACCCATCTGATCTGTTTCGGCATATCGAACCCTGATTGTGGTAGTATCCGTAAACATGGGTTTAGTTTTTCTTTTTCATTAATAAATAGTCGAGACTTATTTTTCCCGGACCGGTAAATAGCAACGCAATAAATCCGAAAAGATACAATGCCGGTTTTTCACCTCCGCCAAAAATATCGCCTTGGTTGGCATGAAAAACTGCGACGGCCATTGCAATAATTAATGGTATAGCTGAGAATCTCGTTGCTAGACCAATCATGATAAATATAGCGCAAAAAAATTCGGCAAAAATAACCAGCGATAGAGAAGTGGCACTACCGATATGAAATGGGTCGGTAAAGCCGGAAGATTTCTCGGCAAAGCTGATTAGTTTTTGATATCCATGTGGAATCATTAAGGCGCCCAAAGATATTCTTAATACCAAAAGTGCAATGGAAAAAGAGGGCTCGGAATGTGTGGTGTTGAGGAATTTTTTCACGGGCTTGACTTTGGGTTGCAATATAAAGTAATTCGGTAAAGCTTCAATTTAGCGGCTATATTTTATTGCCCAAACCTGCCTGTCGGCAGACAGGTGCCACGAATGCCACGGCGAACCGCAGTGCAATCGCTGTGCCCGCTGTGGTTAAAAATCTCAGGAAAATTCACTTTGTTGAA
>JAGQWM010000027.1:7075-35103 GCA_020437365.1 Chitinophagaceae bacterium
GTCGGCAGACAGGTTAACACGGATTATCACGGATTGATTGCTACGCAATTTTTTTGCCGGTAAGTCGAAAAGGCAGTAAAGTTTTATTTTCCTTCTCGTCTTGTTTTCTTCCCGGCGATTTTATTTTTGCCGGTAAGTCGGTAAGATGGTAAGGTTTTATTTCTCTTCCCGTCTTCATTTCTTCCCGGCGATGTAATTTTTTTTGCACCGATAAGAAAAGAAAATGTTAAACCCTATTGCAGGAAGCAGTTTTCCACATCTGTTTGGAATGATGTTTGGTTTCTCTTGAAATAATTTGAATATTCGCATCGTTTACACAACAACCCATTTTTTGCAGGCCACAGGTTTAAAGGACAACTCAATGAAGAAACTATTTTTCCTATTCGCAAGTATGGCACTTTGCTATACTGTTTTTTCACAACAAACACGTTATTATTTAGATGCTGATTCCAAATTCAAAGAAGCAAAGGAATATTTTCAAAAAGAACAATACAGCCTGGCGTATCCATTGTTGAAAGAATTGCGACATGACATTCGGGAAACTGACCAGGCCAATAACCCGATTCAGGTGCAGGAAATAAATTACTATGCCATTGCTTGTGGCTTGAAACAAAACGAAAGCCGCTCAGCTTCAGATGCCATAAAATATATTGAGGTTGAAAAAAATAATGCCCGTGTACAAATGATGAATTATCACCTGGCGGAATATTATTTCAGGGATGGTGAATTTGCCAAAGCGATTCAATATTACGAAGGTGCGGGACTTGCCAACCTGAGCAATAAGGAAATTGCTGACATGAGTTTTCACCAAGGGTATGCCTATTTCAACCTGCAAAATTTTTCAAAAGCAAAACCCTTATTCAATAGCATTCGGATGATGAAAGATGATCCCAATTATCTGGATGCCAATTATTATTATGGGTTCCTTGCATTTCGGGATAAACAATATGGCGACGCATTGGAAAGTTTTAAATTGGTAGAAAATGAACCTAATTATAATGCGGTTGTTCCTTATTATATAGCACAGATTTATTACCTGCAAGGGAAAAAAGATGAAGCTATTACATACATCCAGGATAAATTACAATCCGGCAGCAGTTCTCAATATTATGATCTTGAATTAAATCAACTGATTGGGCATGCATATTTTGAAAAAAAGGAATACGAAAAAGCATTGCCTTACTTAGAAAATTATGTTGGCCGTTCCAAAAAAGTCAGGAGAGAAGAACTCTATGAATTGTCATATTGTTATTACAGAGATAATAACATGGCCAAAGCCATTGAAGGATTTAAACAATTAAGCGGCAAACAGGATTCACTGAGCCAACATGCGATGTATTTACTTGGCGATGCATATTTGAAAACCGACCAAAAAGCCAATGCCCGCAATGCATTTTTATTTTGTTCTACCAATAGCAGCAATCCCGGCCAAAAAGAAATAGCAAAATTTCAATACGCCAAACTTTCTTTTGAATTAGGTTACCAGGATGAAGCATTGAATAGCCTGAGCTCCTTTCTGGCCGATTATCCCAATTCAGAATATAATGCAGAAGCTAAGGAATTATTAATTCATGTATTGGCCAACACCAATAATTATAAAGATGCACAGGCTTTGTTGGAAAGTTTAGATAAGCCAACTGCCAATGCCCAAAAACTATATCCAAGAATTTTATACGGCCGTGCAAGCGAATTAATCAGTGACGGACAGTTGGGCCAGGCCAATGAATTGCTCAATAAAATTATAGCCGATCCGAACAGCAGTTCCGTATTGCCTTATACGTATTTCTGGAAAGGTGAAATTGCTTATCGAAATAATCAATTAGATTCTGCTATAAAATATTATCAGCTTTATGCGAATTCAGGTACACCGGAAAATGGGGAAGCCAACGCAACGAATGTAAAATATAACCTCGGGTATGCATACCTGCGAAAAGAAAATTACCCGGTAGCTCTTTCCTATTTTGAACCTTTATCGAGGACGGCTTCTTTGAGTTCCAATGCATTTGTACAAGACGCCTTTATCCGTACAACGGATTGTTATTTCATGGAGAAAAATTATAGCAAAGCCAAAACAGGTTATGATAAAGTTGTGCAATACTCATGGCCGGCAGAAGATTATGCAACTTTTCAACTGGCTATGTTGGCCGGCGTCAATAGTGCCAACCAAAAAATATCATTATTGAAAACGATGATTCGCAAATTTCCCAACTCTACTTTACTGACCGATGCCAATATGGAAGTGGCGAAAGCGTATATGAGTAACGAAAAATTTAGCGAAGCAATTCCTTATTTATCCGACATCATCAAAACCAGCGGCAATAAAAATATGGTACCGGAAGCCTATTTGAAATTGGGAACGGCTTATTTCAATTTGAATAGTAATAGTGAGGCACTAAACGAATTTAAAGAATTGGTGGATAAATATCCAAACTCACAGGAAGCTGCTGATGCACTAGATATTATTCGCACCATTTATCTCGATGAATCCAAACCCGAAGAATATGCAGCTTATATGCGTTCTGTCGGAAAGCCATTGAGCGTAAATACAGAAGATTCACTGACGTATTATGCTGCCGAAAAATTATACGATGATCAAAAAATGAATGAAGCTGTGGCTGCTTTTAGCAACTACATTCAGCATTTCCCGAATGGGCAATATGTACTGGATGCTCAATTCAATAAAGCAGAAATTTATAACAATAAAAAAGATTGGGCGAATGCCTTGCCCGGCTATGAATACGTGGCCGCACATGCACCGAACGATTATGCGGAAAGAGCCGTGCTGGGTGCAGCCAGGATTTATTTCTTTGAGCAAAAAGATTATGCAAAAGCTGAAGGTTATTACATTCAGTTAAAAGATATTACCGGTAGCCAGGAATTGAAATTAGAGGCCATGCGTGGATTGCTACGTTGTCAATACAAATTGGAAAAATGGACCGAAGCGGCTGCCAATGCCAAGGAGTTGACCGAAGCAAAAGGAAGTAGTGATATTGATAAATCCTTAGCCAATATGGCGATTGCCAAATCTTTGGAAGCTTCCGGCTCTTATGATGAAGCCATATCCAATTTCAAACAAGTAGTGAAACTAAATAAAGCCGAACTGGCAGCCGAAGCCCGGTATGAAATTGCCAGTTGCTGGTTCAAATTAGACAAACTCAAAGATGCAGAGAAAGCGGCTTTTGAAACGATCAATAAATCGGGGTCTTATGATTTTTGGGTCACGAAATCGTACATTCTACTCGGCGATATTTTCTTTGCGCAAAAAGATTATTTCAATGCGAAAGCTACTTTCCAGAGCGTAGTTGATAATACCATCGATGCAGATTTGAAAGCAGAAGCAAAAACGAAATTAGACCAGGTAAATGCTGAAGAACAGCAATCAAGTAAGATTAATAACTGATAAAAAAAATTGAATGACCAGGAAATATTTATATAACATTCTTTTCTTTATAAGCGTTGGGTTTATTTATCAACCATTAGCAGCACAGAAAAAAGATACTTCCGGCACCGGAGGCGTAGAAATTATTTCTGCTTTCAAACCTATTTTGCGAGAAGCCGCTAAGATAAATTTCAATCCGAGTCCTTTACCGCCCGACAATACAAAACCTGATTTGCAATACAATATTCCCAATCAAAATTTATTGTTTGCCTATCAACCCGGTGTTTTAAAACCTTTGGCATTGAATATAGATTCATCCGGAAGATTCGATAATGCAAATTATATAAAAGCCGGTTTTGGTAGTTTGCGTACGCCATATATTCAAGCCGGTATTTCGCTTGGAGATGGTGAAACAGCCGGTTTAAATATTTATGCAAAACACGTAGGTTCCGATGGCAAAAGAGCCGATCAGAAATTTAGTAATACACAAGTAGATCTTAAAGGATACTTCCGTTCCGGAAATAACCTGGAATGGAATGCCGGTATTGGTATGACGCAAGCCCGTCAATATAAGTATGGTTACGAACCACAAACATTGAGTTTTTCTAATGATTCTTTAAAACAAAATTTTCAAACAATTTCGGCAAGAGTAGGTTTTCATAATATCAACAAAACTGAATTTGGGTTGACGTATTCTCCCGAAGTAAAAATTGATATTTTTAGTGATGTACCTAAAAATGCTGAAAGCAATACAGTGGTAAATTTGCCTTTGCAAAAAACAATTGGTGAAGATGTTACTGTTGACCTCGGATTAACTTTCGATCTGACAAGGCTATCACCAAAGAATAAAACAGCTATCAATAATACGATTTATTATATCTCGCCATCAGTTTTGTATAAAACCTCAAAAATTAATGCCCAAATCGGCATTCGCCCATCTTGGGATAATAAAAGTTTTAAAATGTTTCCCAATATCCTGGCGGATATCAGTACTGATGATCATCGCTTTACTTTCCAGGCGGGATGGACCGGGTACATTCGCAAGACAACTTATATGTACCTGGCCGGCATCAACCCTTGGTTGTATATGCCCGACACGTATAAAAATACCTGGATAGAAGAAAGGTTTGCCGGTTTTAAAGGTTCTGTTGGCGACCATTTCAGCTATGCGGCAAAAGTGGGATTCAATAAGATTAATAATCAACCATTATTTGTAAATGATACCGTAACGGCGTTAGGTGGAAAATCTTTTAGGGTTGTAAATGAAAGCAAGATGAATGTCTTGAATTTTGATGGACAAGTGGGTGTTAATTTTGGTGAGAAATTCTCATTAATAACCGGCGTTACTTTCAATCAGTTTTCGGGGTTACAGGATCAGGCAAAAGCCTGGGGTTTGATTCCGTTGGAATTGAAAGCGGCCATGCGTTTACAAATTATCAAAGACCTTTGGTTGAAATCGGATTTATTTGCCTGGGATGGCCCCAGGTACAGGATGAAAGATGGCACTTCCGGCAAACTGGACCCTGCCGTAGATTTAAGTGCAGGACTTGAATTTAAGATTACCAAAAACCTTAGTGCCTGGACACAATTCAATAATTTATTCAATAAAGAATACCAGCGTTGGAATCAATATCCGGTGTATGGATTCAACTTTGTCGGCGGTATCGTATTTTCGTTTGACCAAAAAACGAAATAATGTTCGCCGAACTCTATAGTTATCTTGTAACACATCAACAACTTTCGCTGCCCGGTATTGGTACTTTTTTTATGGAAAGAGAGCCGGCTGTAGCCAGTTTCCCTAATAAAAGAATGGCACCGCCATCTTATCATTTTCGCTTGGACGAAAAAGAACAAACTCCACCTATGAGTTTTTATAAATGGTTGAGTCATACTTTGTCCACTTCCAATCATGAAGCCGTAACCCAATTCAATGATTTTGTTTTTGACCTGAAAAATAAAATCATTTACGGCCATACTGTTATCTGGCATGATTTGGGAACACTGCAAAAAGGATTGAACAACACTATCAAATTCCAGCCCAAAGAAAATATCATTTTCGAAGAACCGGTTATTGCCGAAAAAATTATCCGAAGCAATGCTACACACACTGTTAAAGTAGGTGAACAGGAAAAGACATCTGATGAAATGAATGCAGCACTTCGTCCTGTCAAAAAAGAACGAAACTGGCTTATGCCATTGGCAATTTCATTATGTGTACTCGGTATATTATTCCTGGGCTGGTATTTTTTTCAACATGGATTTACAATTCAGGCGATGGCTAACCAAAAACAGTTGGAACCTTTATCCCCAACGACCGGTTTTCGCATCTTACCTTAAAATCCTAATCTTGTTTTCATAATTTATTTTTACATTGCTTGCAGCGAATGCCTGAAAAAATTCATTATACTCATTGCCCCATTTGTAATGCCACAGCATTGACAAAAATATTCACTGTGAAAGATTATACAGTGAGTGGTGAAAAATTTGACATCATTGAATGCTCAAACTGTTCACTTCGTTTTACGCAGGATGTTCCGGATGCACAAAATATTCAGGCCTATTATAAATCTGAAAATTATATTTCGCATACCAATACTTCTAAAGGTTTTATCAATCGGTTGTACAAACAGGTCAGAAAAAGAACTTTACGGCAGAAAACTAAATTCATCAAAAAGATAACCGGGTTGAAGCAGGGTAACCTACTTGATGTAGGCGCCGGGACCGGCGATTTTCTGGCGGCCATGCGTAAAGAAAATTGGCAGGTTACAGGCCTTGAACCGGACGCTGATGCCAGAAAATTAGCCAAAGAAAAAAATGATATTCAGTTAGCAGAAGCGGCAAATATTTATGCATTACCCGAAAATCAATTTGATGCAATTACACTGTGGCATGTGCTGGAACATGTGCATGATTTGCATACGTATTTGGAAAAATTGAAAGCTGCTTTAAAAGAAAATGGCCGCCTGATTATTGCTGTGCCGAATTATACCGCCAAAGATGCATCAGTGTACAAGGAACATTGGGCTGCATACGATGTGCCACGGCATTTGTATCATTTTAGTCCCCAGGCCATGAAAATTTTATTGACACAACATGGATTGGAAATTTTGAACTATAAACCTATGTGGTTCGATAGCTTTTATGTTTCCTTATTAAGTAGTAAATACAAACGAATAGATGTAAAAGGAGAGAAAGCTAAGTCGAATCTATTTTCAGCCGTATTAAACGGGATTCGTTCCAATGGGAAAGCCATACAGAAACCAAGGCAGTGCAGCTCGGTAATTTATGTTATCAAAAAATAACTTACTGTCCCAATTGAATTTCAAATAATGTAGGCCACCATTTTCCGGTGATATACATTTTTTTAGTGGCAGCATCATACGCAATACCATTGGGAACATCTGCCTCCGGATCTATGGCTTTTATTTTTTCCCACATGGAAGTCAAGTCTGCTTTGGCCACTATTTTACCACTGGCCGGATCTATTTTTAAAATATAAGGCAGTTGATATTGATTGGCATAAATGTATCCATCAATATATTCTAATTCGTTGATGTTGAAAGTGGGATTGCCGGATTCTGTAACTGTAATTTTTTTCAGTAAACTAAAATTAGAAGGATCGTAATAACTTAAATCGCTGCTGCCGGTACTTACAATTAAATTTTTCCCGTCATTGGTCAATCCCCAACCTTCAATATTGGCATCAAAAGTTTTCACTTTTTTGAAATCTTTTAATGTGTAAACAAAAACTTTTTTTTCTTTCCATGTCAATTGGTATATGGTGTCGTTCAAAATGGTAATGCCTTCACCAAAATATTCTTTTGGTAATGAAATGGATTGTAAAATTTCACCTGTGGCTAAATTCACTTTCAGCAATTTTGAAAAACCATAATTGCCGGTGCCTTCATATAAATTGCCTTTATAGATTTGCAAACCTTGGGTGTACGATGAAGTGTCGTGTGGATAAGTTTTGATGATGGAATAATTCATCATAGCCGGAGGTGGTGGAATATCTATTTTAGGCTTTTCTTTTTTGTCCTTACAGGCGATAAGGACACTTAATGAGAGCAGGGCTACGTATATTTTCATATTGTTGTTTTTCATTTCGGGGAACAAAAATAAGGGCTGCTTTCCGTTTTAAGCTGTTAATCTGTTAGTAAAAGCCGGAATTTCCCAGAAAAACCAGCTGAAACCGGTACTTGCAAAATCCAAATTAAACATTATCTTTAGCCTCTATTCCTCAATAAAGGAATCATATTTTAAGTCCAACCCTGAAAATCCCATCTTTTAATTCCCAATTTCCTGTTTCGTAACCCAATTTCCCATGCTAAAGCCGGGCATTGTTTTTTGCCATGCCGTAACAACTAAGACTTGAGCACTCATGAAAACGGGAATTATTTTATTCTTTTTACTATTACTTTCTATTCAGCCAATTGCAGCGCAAAAAATTTGCAATACCTACAGTTATAGCCAATCCATTCTAACCCATCAACCACAAATCCGTGAAAAGGTATTGGCGGTGGAAAACTTTATGGCCAATCATGCTGGAAGGTTTACACAAGAACAGCAAAAAATGCAATCAGGCATTATCACTATTCCGGTCGTAGTTCATGTAATTTATCATACGCAAGAAGAGAAAATTTCTGAAGCCAAAGTATATGAACAAATAAAAAAATTGAATGAATGTTTTCGTCGGCAAAATGCAGATACGGTAAAAACGCCTGACAGGTTTAAACCGCTGGCTGCCGATTGCGAAATCGAATTTAAACTTGCCATATCCGATTCCCGCAGAAGGGGAACGGACGGTATTACCTATCATTATACACCTATTCGAGAATGGGAAGCTAATGATGAAATGAAATTTGCTACCAGTATGGGTGTCGATGCCTGGGATACGAAAAGCTATTTGAATATCTGGGTTTGTAACCTCGGTTCTGTGGCCGGATATTCCAGTGTGTTGGGCGGCCCCGAAAATGTAGATGGCGTTGTGATCGATTATACAGCTTTTGGAAAAAATCCTAACAGCGGCATTACCAATTTGGGCAAAACCGCTGTACATGAAATTGGGCATTGGCTTGGGTTAAAACATTTATGGGGCGATGAGCATTGCGGCGATGATGGCATAGATGATACTCCTCGACAAGCCGGTTATAATGTCGGTTGTCCTTCCGGCATTCGTATTTCATGTAATAACGGCCCTAACGGTGATATGTACATGAATTATATGGATTTTACCAATGATGCATGTATGAACATGTTTACGCAAGGCCAAAAAGCAAGAATGTTGAGTTTGTTCGAATCGGGTGGCATCCGCCAATCATTGCTTCTTTCAAAAGGCCTCGACAAACCATTGATTGCCGAAAGCCCGGCGCCGGATAATGACCCGAAGTGGTTGGAGGTGAAAATATTCCCTAACCCGGCTTCCAGTACAATTACAATCGACCTTTCTTATGATATCCGATGGATTGGGAAAAATATTAAAATCTTTAATATTCAAGGACAACTGGTTAAGAATGTGATAGTTAGCAGTAGAATTCAGGAAATTGACATCAGTCATTTACAACCCGGTATGTATTTCCTTGCAGCGAAAAAGGATGATGGAGAGTCTATGAGACAGCGTTTTATAAAATTGTAAGTCGCAACCAAACATATTCTAACGGCAAGCAATGGGTCACTTTTTGTGGCCCTTACTTTTTTTATAAAACCGCCAGGCTGTTGATTTTATCCTGGTCGATTTGTTTGACCAATTCTTCCAGGTTATCGAATTTTTCTTCATCACGCAAAAACTTTTTGACGTAAACGATTAATCGCCGGCCGTAAATGTCTTTATCGAAATCGAAAAGGTTGACTTCTATCACTTTTGTTTTTCCATCGACTGTTGGCCGGAAACCAATGCTCATCATGCCTTTCATTTTGGTTGTTTCGCCTTCCAATTTGGCATACACTGCATAAATACCATTGCCCGGCAAAATTTTTTCTTCATCTTCAATTTTCAAATTGGCCGTTGGATAACCGAGTTTTCTACCCAATTTATTGCCATCAACCACAATGCCGGAAAAAAAGAATTCGTAACCGAGCAAGATATCAGCCGTGGCAATGTCATTGTGTAAAATAGCTTCCCGGATATTGGTAGAACTGATAGAAATATTTTCAAGAATATGCTTGGGGATTTCCTTGAGTTTGAAATTCAATTGCTTCGACATTCTTTCCAACAGCCGGTAATCGCCCAACCTGTCGCGACCAAACCGATGGTCGTAGCCAATAATAATCGTATGTGGTTTGAATTTATCGTATAAAAAATCCTGTACATAAGCTTCGGCCGATTGGTTGGCAAATGCATCTGTAAAAGGAACAATGACAAGATGATCAATGCCAATTTGCTCTAGCAAAACTATTTTTTCATCCAATGTATTGATAAGCCTGATACCGAGAATCGTTGAAGAAACTACTTTTCGAGGATGCGGATGAAAGGTAACCAATACCGATTCGCCATCAATTTCCCGGGCAATAGAAATGAGTTTATCTATCACTTGCCGATGCCCCATGTGTACACCATCAAATGTGCCAATGGTAATGATGGCATTTTTGAATAGAGGCAATTGATTTATATCTCTGTGAACTTGCATTAGCTGAATGTGGCAAAACTAATTGATAATTGATAATTGAGGTTTAGATTTGCTGTGAAATTTAGTCCAATGAGTTTGTATCAAAAAAGAGGCGTATCAGCCCAAAAAGAAGAAGTACATGCCGCAACACAACACTTGTCGAAAGGTTTGTACGAAAAAGCATTTTGTAAACTATTTCCTGATTATTTGGGTCATGATAAAGATTGGGTGAATGTAATGCATGCCGATGGTGCCGGTACTAAAAGTATATTGGCTTATTTATATTGGAAAGATTCCGGTGATCTATCAGTTTGGAAAAAAACTGCACAGGATGCCATTGTTATGAATCTCGACGATTTGCTTTGTGTAGGCATTTACGATAATATTTTATTTTCTTCCACCATCGATAGAAATAAACATTTGATTCCGGGCGAAGTGTTGAAATCTATCATTGACGGTAGCTGTGAATTTTTTGAGCGGATGAATGACTATGGCATTCATATACAATTTATGGGTGGCGAAACGGCTGATGTGGGTGACGTAACAAGAACAATTGCCGTGAATGGAACTATGACAGCAAGATGGCCATTAAAAAAAATTATTACAAATGAAAAAATCAGTGCAGGCAATGTAATAGTAGGACTGGCCGGGTTTGGACAAGCTACATATGAGGATGCGTATAACAGCGGTATCGCCAGCAATGGATTGACAAGTGCCCGGCATGATATGCTCCAAAAAACTTATGGGGCTCGTTTCCCCGAAAGTTTTGATACGGCACTGGAAGAAGAAGTGGTGTATATCGGCCCTTATGAACTTTCTGACACAGTGCCCGATGGCGATGAAAAAAGAATCATCTGTGATTTATTGTTGAGCCCAACAAGAACATTTGCACCGGTAATGAAAGAATTATTCGAAAACCATTTTGACGCTATCAATGGCTTGGTACATTGTAGCGGTGGCGGACAAACGAAATGTTTAAAATTTATTCCAGACAATGTTAGGATAATAAAAGACAATTTATTTGAACCACCTATTGTATTCAAACTGATACAAGAAGCCGGCAAAGCCGATGATAAAGAAATGTACCAGGTATTTAATATGGGTACCAGAATGGAAATTTATACGAATGAAAAAGATGCCGATAAACTGATAGCCATAGCCAAAGATTTTGGCATAGATGCACAGGTAATCGGCAGGGTAGAGGAAAGTGAGAAAAAAGAATTAGAGATAAAGACGGCTACAACAAAACTGATTTATTAGTTTTTGATTTTGAAAACTTTGCTTGGTAATTTTTTTCTAATTTTATTTTCCAGTACTATAATATTATCGAAGTAAATTAGATTACCTATAATCAAATAATTTTGTAACATTCTTTTTCCAGCTTGGCTAAAGTCGTTTGTATTATTTGATACTTCTACAATATCTCCGAATTGATTATCAGTTGAAACTATGAAATTATCAAGCTTAACATTATCCGGTATTTGAAGTATTTGTTTTGCCGTAGCATTTTGTAATTCACGAACTGATATCTCGGGAATTCTATTCGTTACATCTAGTTCTTCGATGATTTGAAAAGTTACCGGTTGTTGCACATAAGATTTTACAGCTTTTCCATTTTGCATAGCAGGTTGCCATTTTGGCCCTGTAGCAATTAATCTTAAAGCTTCCTCTTCCATACCGTATCCGAAATTTGTCAATGATTTTATGTCAGAGATACTGCCATCGGTATTGACAATAAATTGCGTTTTAGTTGTGTAAGTTCCCGGAGGTGCGCCTTTTTCGCTGGGAATGGCTGCCTTGGCATTATTCTCTAAGTATTTTCGCCAACTTTCTTTTCCACCCGGAAAAGAAGCTGGGCTTATCGATGAGTTATCCGAATCTATACCGGCATCTTCATCTGTTTTTGATTTCTTATAGTTGGGGCCTATATGGAATGTAATAGGTTGCTTCCGATAGGCTTTTACAATCCGGCCATTTTGTATAGCAGGAGTCCAGTTTGGACTTAATTGAAGAACCCGAATCGCTTCTTCTTCCATACCATAACCGTGATGTGTAAGTGCTTTTAAATTTGATATTTTTCCATGTTCATCTACAATGAATTGGACGATAACGGTGTAAATACCTTTTTTAGCAGTATTCTTCGGTGCAGAAGGGTTCAGGTTTTTCATTAAAAATTCTCTCCATTTAGCCGGTCCGCCGGGAAATGATGCTTCTACTTCAACTTTGTCAAAAACCTTGTTTAATGGTTTGGTTGTATCGCTCAGGGTAAAATTATTTTTTGGTGTTTCGTCATTTTTATTTTGGATTAGGTATTGGTTAATCCCTGCTAAAATACTTTTAGCTATTTCATCCTGGTTAGCGGTATTTGTTATAAATGCAAGGTCCTTCGGATTGGACATATAACCACATTCAAGTAATACGGCAGGACATGGAGCTTGGTCTAATACCCAAATACCGGCATTTCTTTGTTTCAAATTCTTATCAACGTAAAATAGATTTGATATTTGTTTTTGTAAAATGGTTCCGAGTATTTGATTCTCTGTATAAAAAGTTCTATTCTTTTTGGAAATATAAAATTCAAAGCCTGTTTTATTTTCAATCTGATCATTATTTTCATTATTTACATGCAAAGAAATAAAGAGTGATGGATTTTCTTTAATTGTGAGCTCAGTACGGCTTTTTAAACTTGGTAAATTATCATTATCTCTTGTGAGAATAATTTTTATATTTCCATTTTGATTTAATGCTTTTACTTTTTTGGCAATGGCCAAAGTAATGTTTTTTTCTGCTGTTCCATCTGCTGAAGTGGCACCGGGGTCATTGCCGCCATGACCGGCATCTATTACAATAGTTACAGGTTTTTCTAATGCTGTATCAATAATTTTATTTGATTGGCTTTTATAACTGAAAGCAAAAAGAATGGCTATAATAGCAGCCAACGGCAATACCAATAATTTTCTCAGGTACTGAAAGCTGGTTTTGTTTGTTTTTGTTATCATGGCAATGCGTCTTTTAATTTGATTATTGAAAAATGGGTTGACTAAACTTGTGTTTGTATTCAAAACTTGCATAAGTAATAATTCTGCATAATTCCATTTTTTGTTTTCTTTTACGGCAAATTCATCTGCCAGAAATTCATGTATGGCTCTCACTTCTTTTTTCATCAGGTGAAAAAACGGGTTGAACCAAAAGATAGCCGTCAGTATTTCCAGAAAAAGTATATCCCGAGTATGTTTTTGTTCAATATGAAAATATTCATGGCGGAAAATCTGCTCACCTTTCTCAGATTTCAATGCAATTTTTTTGTTCCAGAAAAGCCAACGGAAAAATGAAAACGGTGTGCCGGGTTCATTTGTATTGACAAATTTTATGTGATCGAAATATTCAACCGGATGGTTGTTTATTATTTTTCTGATGACATGAAATGAACGCAGAATACGAAAAAGGAAAACCGCTGCTATTAAAAAATAAAGAATATACGACAGGTGTTGCAGCGTAAACCAACTGCCCGATGTGGAAGTCGTTGAAATAATTATTTCTCCTTTATCTGACGCTACTACGCCCAAGAGATTTAAAACTTTATAAGAGCCTGTATCTTGTGCTGTGAAATAAATGGGTATATGAAAAAATGGAATGATGATACTCAATACAGCGGCAATGATTACATAAAAACGATTGTAGCGATGAAATTTTTTATTGCGTAGCGCAATATGATAATAACCATACATGATGGCGGAAATGCCTACGACTTGCAACAAGTAAGAAATAATGGGATTCATCTTTCAGTATTTTGTTGTTTTTTAATTTGTTTCAATAGATTTTCGAGTTCTTCTACCGAAATATTGTTTTCCTTTACCAAAAAAGAAACAACATTTTTAAAAGAACCTTCAAAATAATTTTTGGCCAGTTGTTTCATTCTTTTACCGGAATAATCTTCTTTGGCAATCAACGCTGAGTAGCGATGTTGCCTGCCAAATACTTCAATGGCGACAAATCCTTTTTCTACTAATATTTTTAAAATTGTGGCGACTGTATTTTGATGGGGTTTGGGTTTCGGCATGGCATCCACTATCTCCCGTAAGAAGGCGTTGTCCAATTCCCAAAGGACCTGCATCACTTGTTCTTCCGCTTTCGTTAATTGTTGCATAACTGTTATTTGAAAATGAAATTATAACTAAATATTTAGTTTAACAACTATTTTTTTAGTTAAAAGAAAATTTTGTTTCAAAATGCTTGAAAATGAAGGAGAAAGAGTAGAAAAACTTCGGGTAAAAAAATGAAGAATAGGTAATTGATTTATATTTACGCCATGCAGTCATTTGAAGATTTATCCAAAAAATTTGTTTCCTATTTTGACAAAAGGCATTTCCCCGAACAGCCCGCCAGTTTATATGAACCCAATGAATATTTTTTGCAAAATGGTGGCAAAAGAATTCGCCCGGTATTATGTTTAATGGGGCATGAACTGTTTGGAAATATCAATGATGAAACGATGCATTTGGCTACGGCCTTCGAACTCTTCCATAATTTCACCTTGATACATGATGATATTATGGATAATGCACCATTGCGTCGTGGCATCGAGACTGTGCAAAATAAATTTGGAAGCAATACCGCTTTATTGGCCGGCGACGTGATGTTGATTGCAGCTTACAAAGAATTAGCGCATATTCATGTTGACCGATTGCCTGCCATTTTACAATTGTTCAATCGTACAGCTACACAGGTTTGCGAAGGACAACAGTTAGATATGGATTTTGAATCGCAGGAAAATGTCAGTATGGATGCCTATCTCGAAATGATTACTTTAAAAACTTCTGTCGCTTTAGCCGCCAGTTTACAAGCCGGTGCCATTCTGGGTGGTGCCGATTCTGCTGACCTGGACAAAATTTATGCCTTCGGTAAAGCCTTAGGCATTGCCTTTCAAATGCAGGATGATTATTTAGATGCTTTTGGCAATCCCGAAAAATTTGGCAAACAAAAAGGCGGTGATATCCTGGCCAATAAAAAAACCTTCCTCTTACTTTATACTTTACAAAAAGCTTCGCCAACGCAATTACAGGAGCTTCGTTCGTTTATGCAAAATGAAGCCAATAATAAAGTAGAGAAAGTCATTCAGCTATTTAAAGACTGCGGTGTTGATGATTGGGCCATGTCTATGCAAAATAAATACCTTAAAGAAGCTTTTGCACAGTTAGATGCTATTACTGTGGACACAAAAAGAAAAGAGCCATTAAAAAAACTGGCTCTTAACTTACTACATCGAGAAGTTTAGTTTTTCAGAGAGTATTGATATTTAGAGCATACTTATTAAGCAAATCGCAATTATGATGATATCCAATAATACCGAAGCAAATAAAGTGGGTATTGTAATCTTCGTAGGCATTGCCGCCAGGTTAGTCAAAAGTGTAGCTGCCATAGCTGCGATAGCAAATGGCCAGAAAATAAAATGATTACCGGCCAGGTAAATGACAAATACGGTAACGATAGTAAACAGGCATCCATGTGCTGTCAGTGAAAAAGCAGTCCATCCGAGATGATTCTCCTCTTGCTTATCTGCCCAATTGATAAATTGTTTCCACTTTGAAAGTGCTGGTTTTGAATTTTCTTCTTCTGTCTGATGTTGTTGAATTGTTGTTTCCATGATTTTTGTTTTTATAAAACAAAATTGCCGGACATAACTTTCTGAAAAAATGATTTAAGTTTGAGGATAAACTGAGTATAATCAGTTATTTTTTATTGATTTGGTAAATGGTGATGCTCAATTCTTTTAACATGCCTATATTTAACACCTTGAACTAAAAACCAACGTACTTATGGCGAATCAATTACTTCGTAAAAAATCCATTGACAACATATTGCGAGATGCCGAACAAGGTATTACTGATGGGCACGGCGGCCATTTGAAAAAAGTGCTGGGTGTACGAGATTTGACATTTTTTGGTATAGCTGCTATCATTGGAGCAGGTATTTTTAGTGGTATTGGTGCTGCTGCTTCTGCCGGCGGGCCCGGTATTGTTTTCCTCTATGTTTTTACGGCTATCGCTTGTGGCTTTGCAGCACTTTGTTATGCCGAATTTGCATCCACTGTACCCGTTTCCGGAAGTGCATATACCTATTCTTATGTGGCCTTCGGCGAAATTTTTGCCTGGATTATCGGTTGGGATTTATTGATGGAATATGCCATTGGTAATATAGCTGTGGCTATTTCCTGGAGCGATTATTTTACATCCATGATGTCCAATGCCGGTATGCATATTCCCGACTGGCTAACTATGGAGTATTTAAGTGCCAAAGCCGGTGCTACCACCGAAGCGGCATCTGCCTGGCTGCATGCTCCTCAAATTTTTGGATTACGATTAGTTTTTGATTTACCGGCTTTATTTATCGTAGCGTTAATCACTTATATTGTTTTCAGAGGGATGAAAGAATCCCGTTCGGCCAGCAACCTGATGGTGATTATCAAATTGGCCGTTATTTTCTTTGTCATTGTACTGGGTGCCTATTATGTACATCCCGATAATTGGACACCTTTCACACCGGAAGGTTTTACAGGAATTATGAAAGGCGTTTCAGCTGTTTTCTTCGCTTACATCGGTTTCGATGCCATATCGACGACCGCTGAGGAATGTAAAAACCCACAAAGAGATTTGCCAAGGGCTATGATTTATGCCTTATTAATATGTACAGTCATTTATGTCTTAGTGGCCTTGGTATTGACCGGCATGGTGCATTACACTACTTTGAATGTAGGAGATCCTTTGTCAATGGTTTTCGATGCCCGTGGATTAAAATTCATTTCGGGTATAGTGGCCATTAGTGCTATCGTAGCCACTGCCAGCGTCTTATTGGTTTTCCAAATGGGGCAACCTCGTATTTGGATGAGCATGAGCCGCGACGGTTTATTGCCCAAAGTATTTGCAAAAATTCATCCTAAGTATGGAACACCTTCTTTTTCTACCATCCTTACGGGAATAGTAGTGGCCGTGCCTGCATTATTTTTAAACCTCGGCGAAGTAATTTCCCTCACCAGTATCGGTACTTTATTTGCATTTGTTTTGGTATGCGGCGGTGTGTTAGTACTCCAACAGAAAAAAGAAACTGTCAAAAGCCGCTTCAAAGTGCCTTATATTAATGCACAATATATTTTTCCAATACTCTGGATTGGTGTTATCATTTTAATAGCTTATCAAGTGCCATCACATTTTACCAAAGATATATGGACAAAAGAAACCTGGCCAATGGCCGGCTTCTGGATTATTACCTGCGTCATGGCTGTATTGGCATTTCTGCGCAGGCTTTCGCTTATACCGATTTTGGGTATGGTAAGTTGTTTTTATTTAATGGCACAGGAAACACATAAAGTTTGGATGCGTTTTATAATCTGGCTTTTTATTGGTTTATGTATTTATTTCCTGTACAGTTATAAAAACAGTAAATTGGCTAAAGAAACAGATTAAGTCAATTACTTAAACTGATTCGGTTATGAAATTCCAGGTGGGAGATAAGGTATTGATTCTTCATTCTGAGGAAGAAGGTGAAATCGTGGACATCATGGATGAAAAAATGCTGCTCGTCAATGTAGATGGCATTACGTTTCCTGTGTATGCCGACCAGGTAGATTTTCCTTATTATAAAAGGTTTACTGAAAAAAAAAATACACCGCCAAAGGAAAAGCAGTATATCGATGATGTAAAAAAAGAAAAGCCCGTAAAAGAAAATAAGGAAGAAGATGGCGTTTGGCTCAATTTTATACCTGTTTATGCTACCAATGAATGGGGCGAAGATGTTGTTGATAAACTGAAAATATATTTAATCAACCGAACAAATCACCATTTTCATTTTTCGTATCAGTTATTGTTTTTTGGCCAACCCGATTTGCAATTGCAAAACGAAATCCGGGAGTTTCGGGATTTTTATTTACAGGATATTCATTTTGAAGACCTGAATGACAATCCGGCTTATCAGTTCGTCTTTTCTTTGGCCACGCCGGAAAAAAAGAAAGCTGAAAAATTAAAAATCCAAAAAAAACTCAAAGCCCGACAAGTTTTTGCGCAGTTACAAACACTTCAGGAAAATAACCAAGCCGGATTTTTGACCTTATTATTTGAAAAATATCCCGATGCCATTTCAGATACAGTTATGGTAACACCTAAAATTTCAGGTGTAAACCGCATCTATAGTCTCGACGATGTGAAAAAGCAGGCACCGGCTGCTCAATATGAAATTGATTTGCATATTGAAAAGTTGATTCCTGATTGGAAAGATTTAAGTAATGCCGATATACTGCGCATACAATTATCAACATTTGAAAAAAATTACGACCTGGCCATTTTGCATCACCAGCCTTATATGTTCGTCATACATGGTGTGGGCGAAGGTGTATTGCGGGATGCAATTCATGAACGGTTAAGAAAAAAAGAGGAAGTGAAAACCTTTGTCAATGAATACCATCCGCGGTATGGTTTTGGAGCCACCGAAATTAACTTTCAATACTAAAAAATCTTTTTAATTTTGCTGTGCTACAAGCCTGGCTATCGATTCTTCGCTTCCAGGAGAATAGGAAAGTCCGGACAGCACAGAGCAATGCACCCTGTCAGAAGCGGGGGTTCTGATTTTTCAGAAACAGAAAGTGCCACAGAAAATAACTATCTCGCCGCAAGGCGGGACAAAGGTGAAAACGTAGGGTAAGAGCCTACGGCTTTTGATGGTAACATCATCGGCGGGTAAACCTTGCATGCTGAAATGCCACATAAACCATCGTTTGAGAACGGCTCGTTCGAGATGGAGGGTAGGCAGCTCGATATACACCATTGGTGTGTCAGATAAATGATAGCCCACGACAGAATCCGGCTTATGGCTTGTAGCTTTTTTTACTTTTTCCCCCTTTAAAAATAAAATTTGCCGCCAATCATTAAACTTTCTTGCGGTTGTGTATTCCAATGTTTCGTTAAATATTTATTTACAAACAAAAAATATAGCCATGAAAACATTCACGCACAACAAAACAATCCTTGCGACGGTCATTTTTTGCCTGGCCCTTGCATTTTCGGCTTGCCAGAAAGAAGCCAACCTTTCAAATCCGCCGGATACGGAAGATTCCATTACGGATGATGAAGCTGCAACGCTTTCCTCAGAGAGTGTAGAAGCCGAAGCCGCTTTCGATGATGCCGACGACATCGCCTTTACCGCAGCTGATGAAGAAGGTACTGCCGGTGGATTTGGCATTGATGGACGTACGGCCGGAAGCGACCAGGGACGTATTTTCCTTCCTCATTTTTTAGCATTGAGAGATAGAATCGGCGATTGTGCCACTATCACTATTACACCAAACGACAGTACTTATCCCAAAACAATTGTAATTGATTTTGGTGATAGCTGCCGCGGCCGTGATGGAAAGGTGAGAAGCGGAAAATTGATCTTACATTTTACCGGTCCTATTCGCCGGCCCGGTTCTGTAGTCACTTTGCATTTCCAAAATTATTATGTGAACCGTATCCACATCCAGGGAACGAAAACTTTCAAAAACTTATCTGACCCACCGGTGGCCAAATGGAGTATAGCTGTCAATGACGGAAAAGTTACATTCCCCAACGGAAGAGGGTACAGCTACGAAGGCATGAAAACCGTAACACAAATTGCCGGTATGCAAACCGCAGCTGTTTGGGATGATGTATTTAAAATTACCGGACATTCCTTTACCGTATTTAATAACAGTAACAAACATGTATTCATCAATACCGTTGACCCGTTGATAAAGAAAGTAGCTTGTCATTGGATTAGTGATGGTACTTTGAAAATTCAAATCAACAGACGAGTGTTGAAGCTTGATTTCGGATTCCCTAACAATGGTAATTGCGATAATAAAGCATTGTTGACCTGGAATAATGGGAATAGTCAGAAAGTTATTATCCTCCCTTAAACCGATATATATTCTTGAAAAAGAAAGCGGCTGTCTTAAAATTGGCAGCCGCTTTTATTTTGAGAGTGAAAATTATTTATTCGATATGATAATCTTTCAAAGTAAGTATATGTTTTGGCATTACGATTCGTTGTCCCATTTTAGCCTCGTCTCTCCTGAATTTTAACACGCCGATTCCGGGTTTAAAATACACTTGATCACGACGGAATCCACGGGCATTTTTTTCAAAAAATAAACAATTGGTGTAGCTGCCTGAATTGATGACAACCGGTGCAGTTAATTTAATGGAGCGACCAATAGCGGCAGCATCATTAAAACTTGTCAGGTAACGGATAGAATCACCCGAAAAGAATGAATAATCTTTTTTGGCTATGAGTGTTTTGTTTGGAAAAAAGCTTTCTTCCAAGCTGAAAAAAGCAGATTGGTTGGCGTAAAGGATTTCCGGCAAACCTACATTGATAGAACTTTTCCACCAGACAATTTTATCGGGGTATGACATATACAATGAGGTAAATCGTAAAGTATCTGTCGTTACTTGTTTAAAACTGCCGTCTTCAAAAACGGAGTCTTCATACACCCAATAGTTATTACTGCTCATAGGAATAAACCCACAAAGTTTGCTGGTGCATTGATACGCCACTAATGAATCCTGTGCATAATTAGTTTCGGCTGGATTAGCTGTTTGCAATTCACATTGAGCCTCCGGCTTCAATGGGGCGGCCATTTCGTTATTTTTCCGGCAGGAGAATAATAAAACGCTTCCGGTAACTAGGATTAATATTTTCTTTTTCAAAGGAACCTGTTTTTGTTTCTAAAGGGATGACAAAATAGAGCGTAGTTTTCATATCTCATAACTTTACTAAGAAAAATTACGAATCCCTTGAACAGTATTTCCTGCAATATTCTATATATTATTGAAAATGAGTTTGTTGTAGAAAGTAAAAAAATGATATTTTCACTTCATTCAACCTGCCGGTTAAAATGTATTTGCATACATCAGTGCAAATATTTCTTGAAAAAATCCTGCATCGCCTGCCAGGAACCTTTATCTGCCGCTTCATTGTAGCGCAATGGAATATCGAATTTTTCGCCAACGGCGGTAATCTCGGGGTTAGAAAAAGCATGTGTAGCTCCTTCATAACTAATAAAGGTTAAATCCGCATTGGCATCAGCCATTTCTTTCTTAAACTGATTGACTTCTGCTTCCGGCACAAATGGGTCGGCACCGCCATGACAAACAAGAATCGGTGCTTTCAATTTGTTACTATCGGTAGCCGCTACCGTTAACCCGCCATGAAAACTAACCACGGCTTTCAGGTCTTCACCCATACAGGCCATATTCATGGCTTGTGTACCTCCGAAACAATACCCAATGGCTGCCAATTGTTGCGTATCAGTTTCTGCATAAGTTTTGATTGTTTGTACGGCCGCATCAAATCTTCTTTTTGTCATATCCAGATCATCATAAAACTGTTTGGCCAATTGGCCGGCTTCGGTTGGGGTGTCGACCACCTTTCCATCACCATAAATATCTACTGCCATTGCTATGTATCCTAATTCGGCCAACATTTTTGCACGTCGCTTAATGTATTCCGTTAGTCCCCACCATTCGGGTATAACAAGGATGCCCGGTCTTTTACCGGTTTGATCTTTACGATAAGCGATGAATCCATGCATTGAAACATTGTCACCGGAATAAGTTATTGCTGCTGTTATTATATTTTGCTCTTTCATTTAAATATTTTTTTTGTTGCAGAAAGGTAATGACAAATTTTGATTTTGTGAGAAACAGGCTTTGCATTGTATATTTAAGTGGTATAAATGATTGAAAGTATTTACAGACTTGTAACTTGCAACAGAATTTAATTCCATGTATTATATTGTATTTGCTTTTTTATATTTGATTTCATTACTGCCATTTCGTTTTTTATATATTTTATCTGATGGAATAGCTTTTATGCTATATTATATTTTCCGTTACCGAAAAGCTGTAGTACTATCCAATTTGTTACAGGCATTCCCTGAAAAAACAGATAAAGAAAGAAGAAAAATTGCCAGAAAATTTTACAGAAATTTTATTGATAACTGGATTGAGACAATAAAACTAATTTCTATCAGTAAGTCTTCAATGAATAAAAGAATAACTGGAAACTTTGATGTTTTTCATGAATTATATTCATCCGGAAAATCTGTACAGTTAAATCTTGCTCATTTTTTTAATTGGGAAATTATGACTTTACATGCGGGAATCAATCAACCCTATACTTTTTTGACTGTGTATTTACCGCAATCCAGTAAAATATTTAACAGGCTTATCATTTATATCAGGAGCCGTTGGGGAAATCCTCAACTGCCAAGTTCGGAGATGGCAAGAGCCATTATTCCCTGGCGAAAAAAACAATACTTGTTAGCATTGGGTGCCGACCAACGAACGGCAACACCAGCAGATGCTTACTGGTTAAATTTTTTGAATAAACCGGCGGGTTTTGTAAAAGGGCCTGAAAAATTTGCACGAAATCAAAATATTCCGGTGGTTATGATGACGACAACGAGAAAAAAAAGAGGCCGTTATCATTTCGACTATTTTTTATTGAGTCATGAACCTGCAAAATTACCCGATGGCGAATTAATGAGACAATACGTTCGGCATATCGAAAAAAATATTCAGTTGCAACCGGATTTATATTTGTGGAGCCATAAACGATGGAAACATCAATGGGAAAAGGAGTACGAAAAGTTATGGGTCGACATTAATCCTCCGATGGGTATCAAGCCGGAGTTAGTACATTAAATCATTCATTTCAAATCATTCTTTCCCCTTATTTTTGCGGCTATGACAAGCGAAAAATTACAAGATATGCGGTCCCGCATTGACGGGATAAGGAGGTTTCTTTGACGTCGAAAACCGACGATATAAAGTTGCTGAAGATAAACAGCGTTCATTAAGTCCCGGATTTTGGGATGATCATAAAACAGCTACTGACATCTTAAAGACCATAAAATTACATGAGTATTGGATTAAATTATTTGAAGATGTGGAAACATCTGTAGAAGATTGTGCCGTACTTTTTGAATTTTGGAAAGGTGGTGATGCCTCAGAAGAAGAAACGCAAAAAGCCTATGATGAGGCATTGGCCAAGTTGGATGATGCAGAATTCAAAGCCACATTGAACGAACCGGAAGATGAACTGCCTGCTGTTTTACAAATCAATGCCGGCGCCGGCGGTACGGAGAGCCAGGATTGGGCAGAAATGTTGGCCCGCATGTATCGAATGTATGGCGAAAAACAAGATTGGAAAGTCACGGAACTGGATTGGCAATGGGGCGATGGTGCTGGCATTAAAACCTGTACGTTACAATTTGAAGGTGCTTTTGCCTATGGTTTTTTGAAAGCAGAATCAGGCGTGCATCGTCTCGTAAGGATTTCGCCTTTTGATAGCAATGCAAGGCGACATACTTCTTTTGCCAGTGTATATGTTTATCCGATGGTGGATGATACGATAGAAATTGACATCAAACCTGCCGATGTAAAAATGGAAACATCAAGAAGCGGTGGAGCCGGTGGGCAAAACGTAAACAAAGTAGAAACGAAAGTACAATTGACACATATTCCTACGGGTATTGTTGTGGTTTGTCAGCAAGATAGAAGTCAACTCGGTAATAGGGAAAGAGCCATGCAAATGTTGAAAAGCCGTTTGTACGAAATTGAATTACAAAAAAGAAATGAAGCCCGTGATAAAACAAATGCCAAAAAGAAAAAAATAGAGTGGGGCAGTCAGATACGGTCGTATGTTTTTCATCCCTATAAAATGATTAAAGACCATAGAACAGATTATGAAGTCGGTAATGTGCAACCGGTTATGGATGGCGATTTAGATGGATTTATAAAAGCGTATTTATTGGCTGATAAGGAAACGGAGAGTTGATTTGGAGATGAAACGATTTGGTGATGATACGATTTGGAGATGATATAATTTGGAGATGATATGATTTGGAGATGAACTGATGAGTTGATTTGGAGATGATGCGATGGATTGATTTGGAGATGATACGATGGGTTGATTTGGAGATGATACGATTTGGAGATGAAACGATGAGTTGATTTGGAGATGAAACAATTTGGAGATGAAATGATTTGGAGATGAAACAATTTGGAGATGAATCGATGAGTTGATTTGGTGATGAATTGATTGGTTGTTGATTTAAAAATTTAATATTGTAATAATGCAAGGAAATAAAGATAAAAATCTGATTGTTGAGCTAACTTTTTCGTTTGCATTAAAAATTATTGCCTATACTGAATTGTTGGAGAAAGACAGGAGATATGTTTTGTCAAAGCAGTTGTTACGTTCTGGTACGGGTATAGGAGCAAATGTCAGGGAAGCACAGAATGCAGAAAGTAAAAGAGATTTTATTCATAAATTGAAGATTGCGGCGAAAGAAGCAGATGAAACTGAATATTGGTTGCTGCTTTGTGATAAATCAAAAAATTACCCGGACTGTAAGGCGTTAATGATTGAATGTTCTTCAATAATAAAAGTATTGTCAAAAATAATTTCGACTTCTAAAAAAGTTATTTGATTTGGAGATGAAACGATGAATTGATTTGGAGATGAAACGATTAGTTGATTTGGAGATGATGCGATAGGTTGATTTGGAGATGAAACGATGAGTTGATTTGAAGATGATACGATGGGTTGATTTGGAGATGATACGATTTGGAGATGAAACGATGAGTTGATTTAGTTAAGCTCAAGCATTGTTTCGAAAGAAGGAAATACTATAATTATTACAAATTTTTCGAATTAATTTTACATGATAAAATAAATTACTAAATCTCGGAATCAAATAATTTCCAAATCAAAAAATTTCAAATTGTTGAATCAAATAATTTCCAAATCGAATAATTGTCTAATTAATAATCATCAAATCGTTTTTTCAAATAATTAATAAATATTAAAAATTACATCATGAGTATCGGAACGTTTTCTTATCCATTGCCTAAGAATGAACCCATTTTAAATTATGCTCCCGGATCACCGGAAAGAAAAAGATTGAAATTGGTTTTAGCTGAATTGAAAAAGGCTACAGCCGATGTGCCGATGTTTATTGGAAGTAAAGAAGTACGGACAAATAAAAAAGTAGCGATGCACCCGCCTCATGAAACCAGTCATACCCTTGGATATTTTCATGCCGGCGATGCCAAACATGTTAACCAGGCGATCCAAGCGGCACTGGCTGCCAAAGAAAACTGGGCCAATATGAGTTGGGAAAACAGGGCAGGTATTTTTCTGAAAGCTGCCGACCTGATGGCTACCAAATATCGTCCTTATATGAACGCCTGTACCATGTTGGGGCAAAGTAAAAATGTTTTCCAGGCAGAAATTGATTCCGCTTGTGAGTTAATAGATTTTTTACGATTCAATGTGCATTATCTCTCGGAAATATATAAACAACAACCCGAAAGTTCAGAGGGTATTCACAACCGTATGGAGTATCGTCCGCTGGAAGGTTTTGTACTAGCTATTACGCCTTTCAATTTTACTGCCATTGGCGGCAATTTACCTACTTCTGCAGCCATGTGTGGCAATACAGTTGTTTGGAAACCTGCTAATACACAAGTATTCGCTGCGCAAATGACAATGCGTATTCTCAAAGAAGCCGGTTTGCCCGATGGCGTTATCAATTTAATTTATGTTGATGGACCTACCATCGGTGAAGTATGTTTTAACCATAGGGATTTTGCAGGTGTGCATTTTACAGGCTCTACCGGCGTGTTCAACCTGATGTGGGAAACCATTGGAAAAAATATGGCCAACTATAAAACCTATCCGAGAATTGTTGGTGAAACCGGCGGCAAAGATTTCATCATTGCCCATAAATCTGCCGATGTAGATGTATTGGTAACGGCTATTCTTCGGGGTGCTTTCGAATACCAGGGACAAAAATGTTCGGCAGCATCGAGAGTGTATATTCCATCTAATTTAGCTGATGAAGTCAAGAAAAAATTAATTGCCGGCGTGAAGAAAATAAAAATGGGAACTGTAGAAGATTTTACCAATTTTATGAATGCCGTCATTGATGAAAAAAGTTTTAATAATATCAAGCGGTATATCGACAACGCCAAAAAAGATGCAAAAGCTGAAATTTGGGCCGGTGGAAAATGTGATAGCAAAGAAGGATGGTATGTACAACCTACTATTATACGAGCCAAAACCGCCCGGTACGTTACTATGTGTGAAGAAATTTTCGGGCCTGTTGTTACCGTTTATATATATCCGGCCAATGGCTTTGAAAGGGCTTTAGAATTATTGGATTCCACATCACCTTATGCACTTACCGGTTCGGTTATAGCACAAGACCGTGGCGCTGTAGAATTGGCTACACATAAACTCAGAAATGCAGCCGGTAATTTTTATATCAATGATAAACCAACCGGTGCCGTAGTCGGGCAGCAACCATTTGGCGGAGCCAGGGCCAGTGGTACCAACGATAAAGCCGGCTCTATATTAAATCTCTACCGCTGGTTGAGTGCCCGGACAATTAAAGAAACCTTTAATCCGCCTACGGATTACCGTTACCCTTTTATGGAGGAGAAATAACCGTTTTTTTTAAATAAATACTTTAATACAACCACCTACAAAAGGTGGTTTTTTTTTGTGATATATCGTATAAACCCTCAGTGTTATAGACATGTGAATAGTCTCCATAGAACTCCTTTTGTGAATAATTTTTCTGGAAAATAATTTTGATGCATTCGTTACAGATTATACCTTTGCGCATCTTAAACCATTTAAACATTTTTTATGAAAAAAATTATGCTCGTATTTGTCGTTTTAGCGGCAACCGTTTTATCATCAAATGCACAAATTCGTTTTGGAGTTAAAGCCGGTGGTAACTTTTATACACTGGGAGGTGATAATGTTGAAGGTGAAAACATTAATTCCAAATTTGGACTCAATGTAGGTGGACTTGTGAATATTCCGGTAGCAAAAAAATTCAAAGTTCAACCTGAAGTTGTTTTCTCTATTCAAGGTACAAAAGAAGATGACGGTGGAACTACAAATTTAAACTTCAATTATCTGAACATCCCAATTATGGCCCAAGTGTATGTTACTGATGGTTTTTATGTTGAAGCGGGTCCCCAAGTTGGCATTTTGTTGAAGGCCGATATTAAAGAAGAAGGCAGTTCATCTTACAGTGTAAAAGATGAATTAAAAGGTGCTGATTTTGCACTTGGCTTTGGTGCCGGATACACTTTACCCGGCGGTTTTGGTTTCAATGCCCGTTACAACCTCGGCTTGTCAAATATTCTCAAAGACACTGGAGAAGGTGAATTAAAAAACCGTGGTTTTCAATTAGGCGTTTCATTCCTATTTGGTGGAACAAAAGGTGCGAAAGAAAAGAAATAACTCATCCATTGATTATAATTTTTGTTAGGCCGGATTTTCCGGCCTTTTTCTTTTCGATATATTTGTGAGAATTCATCTATCTGTAAAATAATTTTCTTGAAGATATTACTCAATCATACTGAACTATGTCAAATAGTTGAAAAACTGGCCGGCGATATTTGCACAGCACATACTCCTATTGAAGAAATTGTTTTTTTGGGTATTCAGCAAGGCGGTGTTTTATTTGGTAATCAACTAATCGAGGTTATAACAAAAAAATATCCCGACAAAAAAATACTGTACGGACATCTCGATATTACTTTTTACAGAGATGATATCCGAAAAGAAATCCTGGCACCCGACAAGATGAATCTCCCTTTCAATATTGATAAGAAAAAAATTATACTCTTGGATGATGTATTATTTACCGGCCGTACCATTAAAGCAGCATTGGATGCGTTATTAGATTACGGACGTCCCGAAAAAGTAGAACTCTGTGTTTTAATTGACAGACATGAATACCGCCAATTTCCTATTCAGCCGGATTATATTGGCAAACAAATCAAAACAGAAAGAACAGATAAAGTGAAATTGATAAATGGCGAAGTCGTGCTGAAGAATGAATAAGTTTTATTTAATTTATAAGAATACGGTAATTAGTGGATAAAAACCTATAATTTCGCTTTTTAATGCAACTATCCTCACGACATCTCCTCGGCATTAAAGATCTG
>JAGQWM010000028.1 GCA_020437365.1 Chitinophagaceae bacterium
ATATAAAACATGCCGATAAATTTGGCATCCAGGCTAGCGGTTCACCCGATTTTGATGCCGTCATAAAAAGAAGCCGCGGCGTAGCCGATAAAATGAGTAAGGGTGTTCAGTTCCTGATGAAGAAAAATAAAATTGACGTTATCAATGGTTTTGGAAAATTAACTGGCAAAGGAAAACTATCTGTAACAGATAAAGATGGCAAAGCCCAATCAGTAGAAGCAAAACATATCATTGTGGCAACAGGTGGCCGTAGCCGTGAGTTACCTTCTATGAAAATTGACGGTAAAAAAATTATTGGTTACCGCGAAGCCATGATTTTACCTGAAATGCCTAAATCCATGATTATTGTCGGTAGTGGTGCTATCGGTGTTGAGTTTGCTTATTTTTATAATAGTATGGGTACGAAAGTTACCATTGTAGAATTTATGCCAAGAATAGTACCGGTTGAAGATGAAGAAATTTCAAAAGAACTGGAAAAGAATTATAAAAAAGCCGGCATAGCCATAATGACAAGTAGTGAAGTTACGGCTGTTGACACCTCCGGCGCAGGTGTAAAAGCCACTGTAAAAGCAGCGAATGGCGAATCCGTTTTGGAAGCCGATGTGTTGTTAAGTGCTGTTGGCGTAGCCGCCAATATAGAAGGAATAGGGCTGGAAGAATTAGGAATCAAAACAGAAAAAGGGAAAATTCTTGTCGATAAATTCGGCCAAACAAATGTTCCGGGTATTTATGCCATTGGTGATTGTTCACCCGGACAAGCCTTGGCTCATGTAGCCAGTAAAGAAGGAATTGTTTGTGTAGAATCAATCGCTTTTAATGAAAAAAAATATGCTCACCAACCGGAGCCTTTGGATTATAATAATGTGCCCGGTTGTACTTATTGCGTACCGGAAATAGCTTCTGTCGGTTATACAGAAAAGCAAGCCATTGAGCAAGGTTATGAAGTGAAAGTGGGAAAATTTCCATTGAGTGCCAGTGGAAAAGCTTCGGCTGCGGGACATACAGAAGGTTTTATCAAAGTAGTATTTGATGCCAAGTATGGCGAATGGTTAGGTACACACATGATTGGCTATAATGTAACAGAATTGATTGCAGAAACGGTAACAGCCCGCAAATTAGAAACGACTTATCATGAAGTGTTGAATGCCATTCATCCGCATCCAACCATTAGTGAAAGTGTGAAAGATGCCATTGAAGTAGCTTATGACGAAGCGATACATTTATAAAAAACAACTACTCTATAAACATGAAAAGGCAAGTTGTGTAACTTGCCTTTTTCTTTATAGAATCCTTTCCATCAATATTTAAATTTGAATTCCAGTTTTTCAGGATGTTCAAAAAAATCTTCCAGGCTGGTTTTGATAGTCAGTTTTTTACCATCTTCAGAAAGTTTGACATTTTCACCTTTTACTTTCCGTGCTTTTCGGGGCAAATTAATAATCAAAGTATAAGAGATAGGCAAACCCATAGCTGTTCCTTTTTTCATCATCTGCAAATACTTATCGTCGCCAATGGTTTTATATTTTTCTTTATCCAGGCTGCGTTCAATTTTATGCTTTGAAAATGAAAAATTGAAGTAATCTTCGATATATGATGGCTTGGACATTTCACCAAGATCAGGCATGTCCATACCTTTTCCCATATCGGGGATGTTTTTCATTTGTTCTTTCAGGGCACCTCTGCCAATCTTATGAATCAGGGAATTGAGTTTTTCTATATCATTCAGATTTGAAAAAGGCATAGTAAACTTTGTATCAAAAACATCTTTAGCCATATTTAAATTGATACCAATTTTTCCATCTTTAATCAAAGCTTTCTCATCGGCTGTCAACGTTTTCATACTATCAAGAAATAAACCGAGGGAGAATGTAGTGTCAAATTTTTTATCCTCCAGGTCTTTCATTGCATCCTTTCCACCCATGGCTTTGGCCAGTTTGAAAACTGCTCCCATTTTACTCAACGAACTTATTTCACCGGAACCATCTTTATGAATAGTTATTTCCTGAATGTTATCGAGGCAGCCGGTCAAAAGAAACAGTGAAGCAGCAAGAATTGAAATGAATAGTTTTTTCATGTAATGATTAATTGAAATTGTGAATTAGAAATCCGGTTGCAATATAGGGTAAAGAAAAGATTCTTTTTGAAAAGACTATCAAGCTATAAAAATCAGGCGATGATTTTCACCACCATTTCTTTGAGCAAGTCAGCAGAAGAAGTATTGACATTGCCAATCCCGATCGATTTCAAATTGTATTGATGCAGCAGCAACAAAGCATTTTCTACGCCTTCGAAAGTATAGAGCCTGGCGGCTTTTACATAATCATCTACAAAAAACGGGCTAACGCCAATGGCTGAGGCAATAGCTTTGGGCTGTGCCGTTTCGGCACCAAAAACCATATACACTTTACTAAAAAAAACGTACAAGGTTGGCAACACCATTTGAATGGGGCCAGCTTTGGGGTTGGCATCAAAATACTGGATAATCCGGATACATTTGGCCAGATCTTTATCGGCCAGAGCTCTTTGTAATTCAAAAACATTAAAATCTTTGCTGACGCCGGTATAGTTTTCAATATCCGATTCGGTAATTTTTTTCTTATCGGCGAGGTTTAATGTTATTTTATTGATTTCATTTTCTATCCTGGTTAGATTGCTACCAACATGGTCGTTGAGCAATGCCAACCCTTTCGGGGTAATCGTCAGGCCTTTGGCTTCCAGTAAAGACATGGTCCAATCCGGAATTTTATCATCCCTCAATTTTTTAGTACTGATTAAAACGGCTTTATCTTTTACCAGCTTAGCGAATTTTGTACGGGCATCCAGTTTTTTGCCTTTATAAGCCACAATAAATAATGTAGTAGTTAAAGGTTTTTCAATATAAGAAGCCAGGTTGTCGATTTCACGCATTTGCTGCGCTTCTTTCAGAATCACAACTTTGCGATTGCCAAACATAGGATGTTGCTGACAGGTATTGACCACTTCATTCCAGCCCGTATCTTTTCCGTAATAAATACTGAGGTTAAAATCCTTTTCGCTTTCATTGAGTAACTGTTTTTCAGCATACATTACTGCTTTATCGATAAAATACTCCTCCTCGCCTTCTAACCAATAGACAGGTTGAAAAGAATTTTTCCGCCAATCATTGATAATTTTTTCAGTACTCATAAGCCGCTAAGTTACAGGGTTTCAGATTGGGTTATTTGACAAAAAAATCCACAAACTCGAAGGTGTAAAAATAGTTTTGGCACGGTTTTCGAATTTTGCAGCACGAAATACAGTTTTTTAACAGGAAATAATCAAAATAATTGGGAAAGGCTTTTACCTTGCACTTGTTTTGATAAATCCAATTCGTTTAACAAACAAATTCCTATTATGACTAATACAAATTATCCAAAAGCCACAACAACGGCTCCGGCAAGTTCTCCCAAAAAAAACAATACAAAAAACATCATTATCGCAGTTTTGGCCGCAGGCCTGATTGGTTCATGGGGTTTTCTTTTATGGGGCAAAAACAAATCAGATGCAAAGATTGAACAACAACAATCTCAAATTTCTTCACTGGATTCTGCCAAAACAGACATTCATCGTGAATTCGATAATGCATTGGCCCGTTTAGACTCAGTAACTGGTGCCAACAATAACTTAGAAGGCAAACTAACTGCCAGCGAAAAAGAAATCGATGCTAAAAAAGCTGAAATCAGAAAAATTCTGAACGATAAAAATGCGACACAATCACAGCTGAATAAAGCCCGGAAAATGATTGCTGAGTTGAATACAAAAATCACCAGCATGGAAGAAGAAATCACAAGGTTGAATGGTGAAAATCAGCAATTGACCGCCGACAATGCTACGCTGACACAGGAAAAAACAGACCTGCAGACAAATTTAGCTTCTTCTAAATCGGTCAACGACAGCCTGACAAAAACCGTAGATGTAGCTTCTACTTTCATGGCATCTAATATTCAGATTACGCCGATTAATGAAAGAAAAAACGGCAAAGAAAAAACAACTACCACGGCCAAAAGAGTGGATAAATTGGTTGTTTCTTTCGATGTTGAAAACAGGATTGCACAATCAGGGCCTACAGATATGTATTTAATTGTCACTTCACCGGATGGTAATGTTATCTCCAACGGAAACGTATTGAATACACGCATTGATGGTGATAAAAAATTCACTGCCAAGATTCCGGTCAACTATAAACAAGGCACAAGAAAATCAGTTCAATTCCCAATTACACAGGATTCATTTACCACCGGTAATTACAAAATTGAAATCTATCAAAACGGATTCAAAATTGGTGAAGGAATAAAAAGTTTGAAAAAAGGTGGTTTATTTAGCTAATTCAAATTAGCAAGTTTAAAAAAAAACATCCCGGCTTTTTGACGGGATGTTTTTTTTATGTAGTAATGCATCGATTAATTAAAGATTGAATCCATAACTCATATAGTACAGTCCGCCAACATAAGGGCTACCGTAACCGGTTCTGGCATAGTAATTCAGCACATTGGTACCGCCAATGCGGAAAGTGCTCTTGGTGCCTTTGGGCCGGAAAGAAATTTGTGCATCTAACCAACCAAACGCCGGTAATGTGCCGGTAACAAAAGTGCCTTCATAATAGTTTTTGTCCTGCCATTTATAAACGACATTGAAACCTACGTTATGACAAACATTATCATTTCTCAAGCCAAGATTGAAACGGTACTTCGGCGCATTGAAAAAAGTAACTTGGCCGGCCGGTACATTCTGTAGATTATCTGAAAATATATTTCCATACAGATAATAATTCTTATAGGCCCGGTAGTTAATACCAATACCCCAACCAGTTGATTTCACTGAATTTTCAGAGTTCTGTACATAAGAATAATTATTAGAAGAGAAAGCAGAATACACACCAATTTTATATCCATTTTGTGATTGAACAACTGCTTTGCTCAATAAAAAGTCGTGATAATTACTGAAATAGAAATACGCATCAATCAGCATTCTATCAGATAAAATTCCTTTATATCCAATTTCATAAGACTTAACAACTTCCGGTTTTACGGGTTTATATACTGCTTCCACCAATCGGTTTGAATCGGCCGGTGAACCATTTCTGTACCCTGTTCCGCCGGTATTAAAAACACTTTCTGCTGTATAGGCTTTATATCCAGGTGTTGTCAAATTAAAATACGTTTGAAATTCCGGTAAGCAACCAATCAAGTAATTGCTTCTGTCGCCACCAAGCGGCAAACTGATATATTGATTCTGATTGGAAGGAAACCGATAGGATGACTGATAAGAAACCCGGATATTATTATTCTTGGCAACTTTTACAACAGCCGCAATTCTAGGTGTGAATTTTCCATCAAAATTGGTTTGTTTATCAAATCGACCGGAAGCCGTTATGGTCAAAACGTCATTCAGCAATTTCTTTTCTGCTTGTAAATAAACACCTGTTTCATTGACTTTAATCGGGGCCAATGTATCAGCAAAAATGGTTCCTTGTGATTTTAAAATCCATTGTTTCCAGCTAACGCCGGCAATGATATCTACCACATCCGAAAAATTGGCAATGTCTGAAATATTCAATTGGGTTTCTGCAGCCCACAAATCAGATTTATCAAGAAATTTGGAACCGCCGGGTTGGTTTACAGGAGTAGCTTTTATTTGTGCTGCCGCTGTATTGAATCCAATTGAACCCGGCATATACCTGCCTTGTTCTGCAACGGCACGGCTTCCCTGGTCGAGCATTAATGTAGTGGCCAAACCTTGCGACATTCTTGTTCCTTCAGAAAATGCTAATATATATTGTGGGAACCATGAACCAGCCATTCCTTGTAAACTGGAAGTATTGACACTTGGTTTCCAGGCTTCATTAATAAATGACCCAACGGCATCACCAATGTAGGAATCGCCGGCATTTTCCTGTGTTGTGTAAATGCGGGCAAACCAGTTTTTAGATTTCACTTCCAGTTTATGTTGCGCCATTTTGAAATCTTTCAATGAATACCTGTTGGCACCGGTATAAACAGTAGTTCCGGTTCCGAAATAAGAATTGAAAGATGCTTCGGTTTTGTTATTGATTTTCCAGTGAAACCCTGCATTGATTTTTGCATTCAATGTATTGTAATCCACTAAATCTTTTTCATCATAACCGGTACGAGTTACATTGGTATTGGCGCCAAAATAATTCCTTGTCAAGCCAAGATAAAAAGGAACGTATAATTGGGCAGCCGGTTGTACCTGGGCCGGAAACATGGCTATAAAATTGGCAATTTGTGTATTGGTCGGATACATTGGATTGCCAATAAATGCGAAATAATTATTAGCAGCCGTTTGCAAATTGAGTGTTCCGCTTGATTGTTGTAAAACGGCACCTACAATGCCTTGTGATAAAAGGCCGGCCAATTGCCCGATATTAACACTACGGTCGTCTCCATATACGTTAATACCGTTATAATTCGGGTCTGTCGCTCTTGTGCCCGGCGCTACCGTACTGAGAATACCTATTTGTTGTTTATTACTATAATCATCTGCCTCCCAATCTGATCCACGAATCAACTCACCGGATAACCGAAATGCAAATTTGTTTTTAATGGTTTGCGCCCAGCGAAATGATATATTATTATACGGTGCCGGTTTACGCTGACGGCTATCCGTATGCGAAATACCTTGTTTGATATTGATACTAAATCCTTTGTATTTAAATGGATTTTTAGAAGTAATTAGAACCGTTCCATTCATACCACCGGAACCATACAATGCAGAAGAAGCACCTGATAAGACTTCAATATTATCAATGTCTAAATCGGTAAGCCCGACAATAGTACTCACGGAAAAGTTAAGGCCCGGTGCCTGGTTGTCCATTCCATCTACCAATTGATTGAGAAGGGTGTTGCCGCTACTCACAAAACCACGGGTGGTAATAGTGCGGAAAGTTAAACTGGCAGTATGCACATCCACACCTTTCAAATTACCAATGGCTTCATACATTGAAGGAGCCGCTACATTTTTAAGTGTATTGCTACTCAATCTTTCTACGGTTACCGGAGATTCCAGAATTTTTTGTGGCGTTCTTGTTGCAGCAACTACAACTTCCTGCCCCATGGCATTATTGACGACAAAATTTACCTGTACCGGTTTACTGGCATCGTTTACAGTTATATCCTGACTGACATAACCAATCGAACTAAATGTCAATACGACGGGCAAACTTTTTACACTGATTTTAAATTCACCATTGGGATTGGTATAGGTACCTTGCAAAGTGCCTTTCACCGTTACGGAAACAGCATTTACATTTTCTTTCGAATCATTATTCTTGACGGTACCTGAGATAATAACATTTTGTGCATTGGTTGTTACAGTTAACAACAAACCACAAATCAAAGTGGTTAAAACGGAATAAATTTTTCTCATTGCTAAGCTTTTAAGTTTTGAATCTGACTGAAAAATACACAATGTCAGTTTTATGTAAAAATATAATTTTTAAGGTTATAAACATGCAGCCAATGGCTTTACTAAAAAATGGCGAAAAAAAGGAAACTCCGTAGCTTCGCTTTCTCAAAAGTAAAATCTCATTGCATGCAAGCATTTTCTTTTCCGGGGCAGACCGATTTTTACCGTGGTAAGGTCAGGGATGTCTATACCATTCAGGACGAATGGTTGGTGATGGTTGCTTCCGACCGTATTTCAGCTTTCGATGTCATTTTGCCAAAGCCGATTCCTTGTAAAGGGCAGGTCTTGAACCAGATTGCAGCGTATATGTTGCAAGCGACTAAGGATATTTGCCCGAACTGGCTGGCAGCAGTTCCGGTACCACATGTATCGATTGGGAAAAAATGTGTCCCTTTTAAGATTGAAATGGTTGTCCGCGGCAATTTGACCGGCCATGCCTGGCGAACCTATCAAGCCGGGAAAAGGTCACTTTGCGGAGCTTCTTTACCGGAAGGAATGAATGAAAATGATTTTTTTGATGAACCCATCATTACCCCCAGCACAAAAGCTGACGAAGGTCATGATGAAGATATAACTCCGGAAGAAATTATTGCCAAAGGCCTGGCTACGGATTCGGACTGGAAAGAATTATCACACTATGCACTTGCTTTGTTTGATAAGGGGAAAAAAATGGCAGCAGAAAGAGGGTTGATTTTGGTAGATACAAAATATGAATTTGGAAAAATCGGGGATAGCATTTACCTGATGGATGAAATTCATACGCCGGATTCATCCCGATATTTTTACAAAGAAGGTTTTGAAGAAAGACAACGCAATGGTGAAAGACAAAAACAATTGAGTAAAGAATTTGTGAGAGAATGGCTTTTGCAAAATGATTTTATGGGCAAAGAAGGGCAAACCGTTCCGGCTATGAATGACGATTGGATACAGACCATTTCAAATCGATACATTGAGCTCTATGAAAAAATTATCGGTGAAAAATTCCTTCCCGTACAGCTTTCTGAGCAAGATGTCTATACTAAAATAACTGAAAGCTTAGAGAAGTTGCAAGCATAAAAAAAGCCACCACCCGAAGAAGGCGATGGCTTCTGTTTTTTTATAGGGTTATTTTTTAAATAATGTTGACTTTTTGAATACCCGTTTTGTGGTTACTCCTTTTCCATATACCGGGCAGTAATAATCCAATGCATCTTGTGCTTCATCGTAAGATAACCAATAATCGGTAACGGTTCCCGTAAATACAAAGTCTTCAGAATAGTTATACATATCTCTTGTACCACGACTGCTGAAGTCGCCATAAACAATAGTGCCTTCATAAGGTTTGTAACCGGCATAAGACCTGACAATGGTATAACCGTAATAGGTTTCTACAACATAATAACTGCAATAGGTATCGCTGTAAACGACTTCGCCTTGCTCTTTGTCTAACCAATAATTATGGTGATCTGTATAGATTGTAGAATCCTGATAACAACTTGTCAATAAAACCATCGTCAATAAAAAGGAAGTGGTTAATGTAAATATTTTTTTCATAGCGTAAATTTTTAATTGTTAGCAAATTTGTTCATGTAACTAATGATAAGATTGTGCCAAAAACTAAAAAGTTGAAATAGGTTTTGTTAAAATCAATCAAAAGAAAACATATTGCTACTACGAAAAAGAAAATTGATATAAGTTTTGTTAAGCTTTTTAACAGTTCAATTTTCGTTGCAAATACATAAAAAAAGTAAAGCGCAAATCAATGATAAATAACCAAAGGTTTTTTAGTGACAGGATGGGTGATTATCTGTGCATCTACATGGTACACTTCACTGATTAATGCAGGGGAAAGTATATCGCTGGGCTTACCTTGGGCCAAAATAGTTCCCTCTTTGAGGAAAATTATTTTATCGGCATATTGTAATGCCAGGTTGATGTCGTGCATAACGGCAATTAATACCGTATCATTTTTTGAAAAGTTTTTGGCGATTTGTAAAAACTCTTGCTGATATTTTATATCAAGACTGGTTAAAGGTTCATCTAAAAATAAATATCGATAACCGTCAGCCGGTTTTTCCCAAATTTGCGTCAGCACTCTTGCAAATTGCACTCTTTGTTTTTCGCCGCCACTTAATGTTAAATAATTTCGCATCCTGAACGAATCCAAATCCATTTGATGCATCACTTCATTACAAATCGTTTCGTCATGCTTATTGGGATTGAATTTAAAATGCGGATAGCGTCCCATCATTACTACTTCTTCAACCGTCAATGGAAAACTGAGTTCAGGCAATTGGCTCATGACAGCTCTGCGCAATGCCAGTTCTTCTTTTTTAAAAGATTTTATATTTCTGTCAGCATATTTTACATCCCCTTTGAAGGCACTGATTTCGCCACTGAAAATTTTCAAAAAACTGGATTTACCTGAACCATTGGGGCCCAAAATCATCGAAAATTCTCCCGGAACAAAATCGGCTGTTACATCGTGGAGAATTTGTTTTTTGTCAATAGCAAAATGAATATTTTCTGTCCTAAGCATTGAAACCTCCTTTTTGTTGCAACACTTTGGAACGTTTAAGTAACAAAATAAAAATGGGTGCACCTACAACAGAAGTGATGATACCAATCGGAATTTCAGCAGGTGCTAAAAAAAGACGGGCACCCATATCCGCCAGCGTTAGTAATAAGGCACCGGCCACCATGGAAGTCGGTAATAATTTTTTATTGTCGCTGCCAACAAAAATGCGCATGATATGCGGAACAATTAATCCCATAAAACTGATAACGCCTACAAATGCCGTTGCCACTGAAACCATGGCCGTTGTCATCACCAGGATTCTCCATTTTAGTTTTTGCGGATCTACACCCAAATAAGTGGCTTCTTCTTCTCCCAACAAAAGTGCATTCAACTGCTTGGAATACCGCATGGAGATGGTAAAAATTATGGCAGCTACTGAGCCGACAATGAACACCTGTAACCAGGAAGCTCCCGAAAAAGTACCGAGATTCCAGAACGTAATACTGCGGGCTTGCGGATCACGGGCAATATAACTCATTAACCCTGTGCCACTCAATCCGACGGCATTGATAGCAATACCTACCAGCAATAAAGACATAATAGAAACTCTTCTTGTATTTTTTGCCAAGGAATACACAACAAATGTTGCCAACATACCACCAACGAAAGCAAACAAAGGCACTAATAAAGGCCCCGCCAGTTCTTTCATACGGACACTCATATCTGCCGCCAAAACAAACACAATAGATGCACCAAAAGCAGCACCGGCACTGGTGCCAATTAAGCCCGGCTCCACAATGGGATTCCGAAAAAGGCCTTGCATCAAAACTCCGGAAACGGCAAGGATAGCACCGGTAATTACACATAATAAAACCCGTGGCAATCGCAATTGCATAAATACCGCCTGGTGAATGTTGGCAGGATCTTCTCCTTTAAAGAAATGTTGTAATCCACCAAGCATATCGGCGCCGGAAAGATGAACGGCACCAAAAGCAATAGCGGCAAACATCATGACAAAAAGTAATGCCAATAAAACCGGAAATAAGATTTTGTTATGGCGTAACATGAGCAGTCGGATGTAGCAGGTTCATTAATTTAATGGCATTCTCACCCGTTCGTGGCCCAAAATACACAAGGTCATGTTCTTCAAAACGAACAATTCTCTTATTCTTTCCGGCGTTGGTGAGTGAAACGCCCGGAACATTTGAAATAAAATTTTCCATACTTCCCATTTTATCATACCCGAAATCGGTGGCAATAATAATATCGGGATTGGCTTCGGCTACAGCTTCGGCACTGATCTGATGAGCCCCTTTGGCATCGTAATGCGCCACTTTACCGCCGGCCATTTTTATTAATTGATCACCTACTCTACCTCGGCCACTCATGACAAAATAAATATTATTAGCCCTTCCGAAATGAATAATCATAACTGTTGGCGTATCCGTAATATTCAGTTTTTTCAACTTCGCAGTAGCCAACGCAATGTCTGCATCCATTTTACTGACAATGGAATCTGCTTTTTTTTCTGCATGGAAATAAGCACCCAATTCTTTCAATAATTTTTCAGCATTTTCGATAGTATTGGCCGGGCCAAAAGCTTTAATTTTCAACCCGACTTTTGTGATTTGTGGCAAGACATTGGCCGGGCCGATGTCATTGCTATGAATGACCAGGTCGGGTTCCATGGCAATGATACTTTCGGGACTTAAAGCACGGTGATAACCAACCGTCGGCAATAATTTGGCACTATCCGGATAGGTACTACTCAAATCGCAAGCAACTAAATCGGGGCCTTTGCCCAAAGCAAACATCATTTCTGTCAAATGTTTTGACAAGCAAACGATACGCATCTCCCTTTTATCATCCGCTTCTTTGTTACCAAATCTTCCACATGAAAATAAAAGAATAGACAATGCAATAAAAAAAATACAGTTCTTTTTCATTTTTATAAATTGAAAAAAGGCGGCGCAAAAAGATCACCACCTTTTTATTTTCATTAAAATATATAATTCAGTTTCAACGCAGCAAAATAATTTGCTTTGCGTGGACCCGCAATATATGCATCGGGTAATTGGTTGACAAAAATCATAATCGGGTATTTTGTTCCGGTTATATTATTGACACCGAAACTGATATCCAAATCAAAATGCGTAGATACTCTTTTTCGGTAACCAATTTTTCCATTCAATAAATTATAACTTGTTGCGAATAATGTATCCGGCGAAACAATGGGCATTTTATCCCGGTACAAATGCACAAAATTGGCATACAGCCCCGGTTGAGTAGTGATATCAACACCATAAGAAGCCACCACTTTAGAAACACCGGCAACTTGAGAACCTGAATAATCTACCACTTTCTTATTGCCGGGTGTGGAACCGGTTTCAAACTGGTAATCTTCATATTTAAAATCTGAATACGTAAAATTGACAAATGGATCTACCGCTGTGAAGAAACCGGAATTTGTATGAATGGTTTTATATTTTGCAGAAAATTCAACGCCATTATTATTTTGTTTTCCACCATTCACAATATAAGAATACAACACAGCAGAATTATCAGGATTGGGCACTGCTACGGTTGTCATTTTATCTGAAAATACTGTTCTGAATAAAGCAAGTTGATATTGCAGGCGGTTATTCAAAATCACTCCTTTCGAACCCAATTCAAATTGATTTCCTTTCTCCGGCATCAGGTTGGTATTGATAATACCGGATGCACTGTTTGACGACGAATAAGGAATATAAAAATAGGAACTGACCGGCGATTTAAATCCTTTGCTATACGCCAAATATACCGATACATCTTGCTGAATCACTTTGTTGATGGCTAAATGTGGTGACCACATATTGCCATAAGTTGTGGCATAATGTGTCGTTCCGTTCGGGTCTCCCATTCTGTCATCCAATGCCAGTTTCATATTGCTAAAACCAATTCCTCCGGTGATGGAAAAATCTTTAGGTAATGACAATGTCCATTCTGTAAAAAGTGAAGTCGTTGCAGAGGTAGTAACAATATTCGACCGGGTAGCATTAATAACATAATAATACGGGTTACCATATTGCCAGGTAGGATTCGGATCTCTTGGATCTTTCATCATACTATATCCAATACTTTGTGCATCCTTTCTTTGTGTTTCCACACCGGTAATGCCGCTCAGAGAAGTATTATTTTTCAAATCAAATTTCGTATCGAAGGTAGAACGTAAACCAAAGTCAGTGTAAGGGCCATCGCTCCAACCAAATGCTGAACTATTATCGCTGGCAATACTGGTTACATACACAGTGGTAGAATTGGCCACATGGTTACTGAAAGTATAAGTATGTCCCAGCCCGGCTCTTACACTTTTTACTTTACTATGCGCATTATTACGGATATACCTGATATTACCGGAAAAATCATTATTAGCATATTGATCAGGGCTCAGTTCACCACTTCTTTCATCATAACTATTGCTATACCCGAAATAAGAAAGAATTGATTGTTTGGCATTGGGTTGAAAACGGCCGATAATATTTACAAAATCTTTTCTGGAAGCATTATGAATTGTAAACCCATCTGATTTTTGATGGCCGTAATTTATCAATAAAGACGTATTATCAGTTGCATACTGGAAATGCGTTGTGTAGCGCTGCAAACCATAATTACCCATTAACACATCCTGGCCAATAGAAGTGCCTTTTGGAGGTTTCATGGTTTCAAGATTTACAACACCGGCAATTGCCAATCCATACAGTGTGCCCGCCGGCCCTTTTACGACTTCCACATTGCCAACAGAACCAAAATCAATATCATCCAACACGGTAATTCCTTCTGCATTGGTGATGGGAATACCATTCAGATACACTTTATAACCCTGGCCATCAAAATTACTACTGATACCTCTTGTTCCCCGGGAACCATTTCCATAGCCACGGATATTAAACTGCTGTCCTGAAGAAACGGCTCTTCGGTTCATGGTAACACCCGGCACGTTGGCATTGATGGCATCATCAAGAAAAAGACCATCGCCTCTATTGAGTTCTGTACTGCTGAGTTTTGAAATAGAAACCGGTTGGTATAAAAGCGATTTGTTTTGCGTGGAAGTTGCTGTAAGTTCTACATTTTCCATCACATTGTTTGACAATTGTAAAGCTACCTGGATGGATGCATTGCAATTCACTTGTTGTTGTTGCGATTCATAACCTACAAAGGAAATGCTGATGGTAACTGTTGCAGTACAGTCGAAAGAGAAGGTTCCATTTGCATTGGTCGTGGCAACGCTTTTACCACCGATTGAAATAGTAGCACCCGACAATGGTTGCTGGCTGGAAGCGTCAATCACTTTGCCGGTTATATGTTGCGCATTAGCCGTAACCGCAACTACAGCCAATGCAGCGAATAATAAAATTCGTTTCATTGTTTTTAATTTAAATAGACATTGACCCGACGAAAATCTTTCAACGGGATTGAATAAATTTTACCTGTAAAAAATTAAACGGAAAATTTTGGAGGAGGAGTTAACACTTCAGTATTTCTTGAAAACAATGGATCGGTTATTTGTACCCAATGAATGGGATTCACTAATGCAAAATCCAATTTTTGTGTAAATGCTGTAGGAGAAAAATAAGTATTGAGAAGCTGAATGAGCCAACTGCTTTTTTTATTTTTTGCCGCCAGGGGCAAATCATTTTTCAGGAAATTAAAATAATTATCAACGAGTTCCCTTTCCTTTTCATCTTTTTTACACAGGAGAATGACGGTATCATCTTTTACCTGTTGATGCAATACATCAAACATTTCACCTTGATAGCGAAATTCATCCTCTTTTTCCCATTGAATGTGGGCTACTTCATTTTTTGTAAAAGCGAAGGTGACAGTTTGTTCTCTGTTCCTGTTATTTCGATTATCAGACCGGACTGCTTCTCTTATTTTTTCCCTTCTATATTGAAAATAAATTTGATACCCTCTGAGCTGGATGCAGAAACTTAATAATAGCAGTATAGCAATTAGTTTTTTCAAAAGCAGATAAATAGAACCTAAAATTAAGGGTTTCTTTTCAGCTTTAAATCCTACCTGCTATTTTTTTATGGTTGTGGGATTTTACTAATTTTCAACGCCTTAGATTTATTGAAAACATTTCTTCCTTTATCGATACCGGCACGGCGTTTTTTTTGTTCTTCGGCAGGCAAATGAATAAAATCAAAACATTCGGGACTGCATGTCCCTTCCATTTTTTCCCGGCAAGAATCACACTGAATAAATAAAAGATGGCAAGCGTCATTTTTACAATTCACATGCGTATCTGCCGGTTGGCCACATTGATGACAAGTGGATATGATTTCTTCGGTTACTCTTTCGCCAAGGCGTTGGTCAAACACAAAGTTCTTCCCATGGAATTTATTGGGCAGATTTTGCTCTTTTACCTGGTTTACATAATTGATGATACCTCCTTCCAGGTGAAATACATTTTTGAACCCATGATGTTTCATAAATGCTGATGCTTTTTCGCACCGGATACCGCCTGTACAATACATGATAATGTTTTTTTCCTTATACCCTTTCATCATATCGACCGCCATCGGCAATTGCTCCCGAAACGTATCGCTGGGAACTTCAAGTGCATTTTCGAAATGGCCAACTTCAAATTCATAATGATTCCGCATATCAATTACCACAGTCTCCGGCAAATTTGTCAGTTCATTAAATTCCCTGGCATTGACATATTTCCCTTTTTGGGATATATCGAAACTTTCATCCTCAATGCCATCGGCTACAATTTTCTTTCTGAGTTTTACATCGAGTACATAAAAACTTTTTCCATCATCATCTACAGCTATATTCAAACGAATATTTTGTAAAGGTTCATACGTATTTAAATAGGCTTTCAGCCCTTCCATGTTTTTTGTAGGCACACTGATTTGTGCATTGATGCCTTCACCGGCGAGGTAAACCCTTCCCAATACTTCGAGGCTGGCGAAATCTTTATACAATTGATTGCGGAAAATTTCCGGTTCATGGATTTTGAAATAACAATAAAATGAAATAGTCGTTCGGGGTGTTGGGTCAAGAAGAATTTTTTCTTTTAACTCCTTCCGGGAAATTCTGTTATGTAATTGTGCCATGATTGATAAATTTTATTCCGCCAAAGGCGAAACCCAATTGCAGGTTGGGCAAAATTTTAAAGCACTGCAAAGATACATGAACTTCGTTTGATTGAATATTCATCTTTTGGTTGGGGAAGCCCGTAAAAAACTGCCGCAAATGGCCGCCATACCGGAAACGAGCCCTCCAATGAATCCCGTAACAAGAATTAGTAAAATAGAATTGCCACCTAAGGGAAGTATATGTGCAATTTTTGCTGAGAGAATCCCATTATTTTTCATATCAATCCACCAAGCTAAGCCGCCCCAAAGTAAAAACACAGCCAGGAAACCGGCAAGAAATGCTTTCCCGGCTTTTTGGTGAATAAGCACCGCTACTATGAATGAAGTAATGGCAAATCCCCACCAGGGTGAAAAAGATAATAACCCAACGAGAAAAGCAATGACGGCTGTTAATATAGTTGCTACCAAAAATTTCATAAAAGCAGTTTAAAAATTGATTGTACTTGTTATTGAAAAAAAAAATTACTTACCCGAAAAATGCATTGTCCATTTTATTTTTTCATTGGTTTTATCACTATCGTGCATCAACCAGAGTTTATAATATTTTCCTACGACCCAATTATCTATAAAATTATCGTAATAAGGACTTCCCGGATTGCCACTTTGCCCACCCGGATAAACACCGTAGGCTTCAGTGGGTGAACTCATTTCTACAATCATGCGCCAGCTTGGACCGTGGCTATGCGTAACTGCATTAATGATATTACCATTGCCACCAACATGCAATCCCGAACGGGCAAAAGCCGGTAAAGCTGATTTTAATAAATGATAAATGGTTGGGTTTTTATATTTTGCCCAAGACAGTTTTCCTTCCTTTTCTAATTCGGAAAGTTTCTTTGTTATTTGTTGTAAGGCCGAAGTGACGATATCCCGCAAAGTTTCTTTTTGCGGCGTATTGCGATTATCGATAAATTGAAATGCCGTATCTCTTTTCAGCCATTCCATTGTTGTTTCTTCATTTGGCCAAGGCAATTCCGGTTTTATTTGCGTCATATCATCTTCCCATATATCTTCCCGGATTTGAGAATACCATAATTGATAAACCGTTTGCCCTTTTGAATCCGGCGAAGCCATCAAATCCCAGTTTTTAAAAATATCAAGGTATTTTTTTTCAGTAAAACTCAGCGCCTCTTCATTGACAAAATGTAATAATAACGGTTTCAGATCTTCTGCCAAAGTATTGTAATAATTGTTTTGCAGTTTCATCATATCTTCCGGAGTAATGTTGTTCATTTTATTCAAATAATGTTCGATGGTCACGGCTCTTTCTGTTATATAACTACCCGGAATAAAATATGGATAAGTAGCATCGGCGGGTCGTTGATTGGCACTTTCCAAAAAGCCACGTTCCGGATTTTTGCTATGGGGATTTTCGCCTTGCGGAATAAAACCCTGCCACATATAACTACTGTCTTCGCCGGGCATTACATATAAACCTTGGCGATCCCAACGAGCCGGAAATCTGCCTTGTTGCCAAATGGCTATATCACCTGTATTGGAAGCAAATACAAAATTTTGTCCCGGGCATTGAAAGTCTTTAATGGCTGTAGCATATTCATCATAATTTTTTGCCCTGTTCAACTTATAGAAAGCTATGCCTTCATTACTGGGGTCATGCGCCGTCCAGCGAACTGCCAGGTTTAACTCACCTTTATTGATAGTATCTCTAAAACTTTTATCATACATCACCGGGCCGAAAACCGTGTAAGCCACCGTATCCAAAACATCTTTACCACCTTTTACTTTTATTGTTTCTATTCTCAATTGAGTTTTGTGCCAAGCACTGTCAAACCAATATTCTTCTTTCGTTTTATCATCTTTGAAACGAATTTTATAATAATCTTTTACATCACGTTGTGCATTGGTAACGCCCCAGGCAATACTATCATTGAATCCGATTATAATAAACGGGCTTCCCGGCAAACTGACACCATACGCATTGCTGCCAGGTGTTTTCAATTGCATTTCATACCAAATAGAAGGCAATGATAATTCGAGATGCGGATCATTGCATAGTATCGGAACTCCTTTTTGTGTTTTACTGCCTGCTACAACCCAGTTATTACTGCCATTATCTTTATCGGGTTTATCCATTTCTTTGTCAACGACAGTTTCTTTGGAATTAAAATAAAGCGAATCTGCCGTAGATGGTTCTTTGGGTACAATGGCGGGTTTTTCAAAAGCTGTTCCTTTGGGGACAATCGGCAATAATGAATCCTGCACTTGCGGATACAGTTGGCGCAGTTCGTCAGGCAAAAAAACAGATTTGGCATTGGTATAGGCTAGGTCTTTTTCCGTTCCTGATGATAGCATTTTGGCCATCATTTTCAATAATAAACATGTCCTGAGATTCGACCATTTTTCCGGTTTGAAATTCAGTAATTTATATTCAATCGGCATGGAGCTTTCTGTCAGTGAATTGATATAAGCATTGACCCCGTTGGTGTAGGCAGTGTATAATTGAAGGGAGAATGGGTCTTTTTCAATTTCTTTCATAGCATTTTCTGCCGCAAACCGCATTCCTAATCTTCTTTGTTCTTTATCATAATCTATCGCTTTTGGACCGGCAATTTCGCTGGCCCTGCCTTCGGCTGCTTTGGTTTGCAAATCCATCTGGAACAAACGGAATTTTGCATGCAAGTATCCTTGTATAAAATATAAATCTTCGTCATTTTCTGCAAATACATGCGGTACTAAGCGGTCGTCAAAATAAACTTCGGCCTTCCCTTTCAAATTCGAAAAATGAAGCTCTTCGTTAAAACTTTCTGCAGCCGGTTCGGCATTTTGCCAAAAACCATATTGCGGATGCAAAAATTTGCCCATAGGCGGAACTGTACCCCATTGTTTATTCAATCCATAAATCAATGCTGAGGTAATGACGGCCGAAATAATAAAAGGTGTAACTCGCATATATTATATTGTATAAAAAGGAAAGTTATTAAAACTAGTTCGAAACGTAAAAGTAAAATTTTCGTGGAATTACAAAGCCCTCTAATTTCAGGTTCTTTTCCTATCTTCATACCGGACTAAAAAATAACAATCATGGTATATGTAGTTATCGGTATTATTTTATTGCTCGTATTCTGGATTATCAGTTTGTATAATGGCCTCGTAAGGCTGAGAAACAGGCGGCAAAATGCTTTTGCAGATATAGATGTTCAACTCAGGCAGCGACATGACCTCGTACCACAATTGGTAGAAACCGTAAAAGGTTATGCCACTCACGAAAGAGAATTATTGCTAAAAGTAACCGAAGCCCGGACAGCAGCCATGTCGGCCACTTCCATCAATGATAAAATAGCAGCAGAAAAACAATTGAGTGCTGCCTTGCAGGGATTGAAAGTCCAGGTAGAAGCTTATCCAGATTTGAAGGCAAATCAAAACTTTTTGCAATTACAAGAAGAGCTCAGTGATATTGAAAACAAACTGGCTGCATCGAGAAGATTTTTCAATGGAGCTACTACAGAATATAACAATGCTGTTGAATCTTTTCCCGGCAATATGGTTGCCCGGAATTTTGGTTTTCAACGGGAGGTACTGTTTGACTTGGGTGAAGATACCCGTAAACAAATGGATGAACCACCCAAAATTGATTTCAACAATTAATCATTTTTTGATTTATAATAATTGGCTTCGATAGAAACATAACATGCACTATGTTGGTTTAGATAAACAAATCCGAAGGAATAATTTCAATTCCGTTTTATTGTTGATAGCCTTTCCTCTTTTGTTGTTGGGAATGGTTTACCTTTTTGTGTTTTTAATTCATGATAAAAATACGGACGACCCGCATGTCGTATTTGCAAGGCTTTTACCGTATGTATTAATAGGTGTTGGTATTTGGTTTCTCATTGCCTGGATGGGACATACCACATTTATAAAAATGGCTACCGGTAGCAAATCATTGGAAAGAAAAGAAAATAAAAGGGTGTACAACCTGGTAGAGAATCTTTGTATTTCGCAAGGAATGCGGATGCCAAAATTGTATATCATCAATGACGATTCCTTGAATGCATTTGCCAGTGGCATTCATCAAAAAAGTTTTTCCATTTCTTTATCCAAAGGTATTATTGAAAAATTAAATGATGAGGAATTGGAAGGCGTCATCGCACATGAATTATCGCATATTAAAAACCGTGATGTAAGGGTATTGATTATCTCCATCATCTTTGTCGGCATATTCGCTTACCTTGCTGAAATGGCCTTTCGGAGTTTACGCTTTGTAGGCTCCGGCAAAAAAAGTAAAGACAGCAAAGGAAGCGGTGCAATTATTTTAATTGCTATTGTGGTAACAGCCATTGCATATTTATTATCGATGTTATTGCGGTTTGGCATCAGCCGAAAAAGAGAGTACCTCGCTGATGCCGGTGCAGCCGAAATGACCAAAAGGCCTTATGCACTTGCCAGTGCGTTGAGAAAAATTTCCGGCGACCCTTACATCGAAGCAGTAGAAAGCCGCGACGTTGCACAATTATTCATCAATAACCCAACGCCTTCTGCTCATAAATCTGCCAGTTGGGATAATCTATTCGCCACACATCCTCCCATTGAGAAAAGAATTGAGTTGTTAGAGCAGTTTGTTTAATAGTCGGGAGTTTGAAAAAATGAACTATAAAAATTTTTCGGGATTATTTATCATAAACCAAACTAATTTAGCTACTTCATTATTCTTTTCTGTCAGATTCTCATAATATTCATTTGATAAATAATTACAAGCTAAACTAAAGTCAAGCCAAACTTGCGTTTCCGCATTTTCTGTTTCTGAATCATTTAATTTAGAAACAAAATAGTCTTTATATCTACTTCAATTGTAAGCTTCGACAATATTTGTGCAAACAGATCTTGATGACCTTCTAATTTGGCCAGTTCAGCTATACTTTTCCTCCGATGGAAATGATTTGGCAAATTCATAAATTTCCATTGCTATAGCAAATCTTTTCTCGTAAGCAAATAATTTTCTGTACTCTCCCATTATCATAATTGAATAGCTATACAAAATTTATTAATGACTAACGACTATCGACTCTCAACTACCGACTATTGACTCCCGACTCTCAAATCACCCCTTCTTTCCATCCAACATTGGTACAAAAGAAAAATAATCGAAGACTTCTTCCTTCGTCGCTCCTGAATCCAGTTTTGTAATACGTTTCATTTGTTGCAAATTTCCACTACCATAAGGAAGCACCATCATACCTCCGGGTTTTAATTGCTCAATTAATTTTTCGGGAATTTCCGGTGCAGCTGCTGTAATGATGATACGGTCGAAAGGTGCATAGGTTGGCAATCCCATATATCCATCACCATAAAATGTTTTGATGGATTTATATTTATTAAAAAAATCAAAATTCCTGTTGCTTTCAAATAATTTTTTTTGTCTTTCGATGGAATATACTTTTATACCCATTTCTGCCAGCACAACTGCCTGGTAACCGCTACCGGTTCCAATCTCCAAAACTTTCATCAACGGTTCCACCTGTAGCAACTGGCTTTGATAAGCCACGGTATAAGGTTGCGAAATCGTTTGTCCTTCACCGATAGGAAAAGCTTTATCTTCATACGCTTTTTTATCGAAGGCTGAATCCAAAAAAAAATGCCGCGGTACGGCCAACATGGCATCCAACACCCTGTCATCGGTAATACCCTTGGCGTGAATAGCCTGTACTAGTTTTTTACGTAACCCTTTATGCCGGTATGTATCTTCAGTTGGCCTCATAAGTGGATTGCAAGTTAAGCTATGAAAGATAAAAGTGGAAAAGGAAAATATTTTAAATATTGAAAGGCAGCCACCAATACACAATACAACTTAGCTGTTACAAATAAAGGAAAAAAATATCTTAAAATTTGAAATATGTACAAACTATCCTGCCAGTTGGTTTAATTCTTCACACAGCTTTTCTTTTCTATTTTTGAGCTGCTTATTTAAAAAAGAATATTATTTATTTCTTAAGATAATTGTATCTTCCTTTTAGAAAAATGAAAATATCTTCAGTTCGAATATTATTTTTGATTTTATTAATTTGTACTATTAATAATTGCTTTTCTCAACTGACAATTGTAGAGAACAAAATAGCCAATGACCTGGCACAAAATTTAGTAGGAAACGGTGTAACAATTAGTAATGCTACATTAACCCGAAGCCTAAACATTACGGCAACCGGTTTTTTTTATAATACAAATAATGCTACTAATCTTAAAATTGACAGTGGTATAGTGTTAACAACCGGAAGGGCAAAAACTAACGGCACCCTTTGGGGAGTAAATGGTGATGGATCTCAAATAGCTTCAAATGTCTTAGCTAGTGGCATATTGAATTTGCCCGGGGATATAACACTGGCCAATGAACTTGGCGTACCGGTAAGCTCTTTAAACGATGCTATAGCCCTGGAATTTGATTTTGTTCCTCTTGGTGATACTATCAAATTTAATTATGTTATGAGTTCGGAAGAATATGACCCTTCTTTCGTTTGTTCTTTTAATGACGCCTTCGGGTTTTTTATCAGTGGGCCAGGCATCAATGGAACAAAAAATATTGCACTGGTACCCGGCACCAATATGCCTGTTACAATCAGAAATATTAATAATGTAATAACGGGTGGTTGTGTAAGCAATCCTCAATATTATATCGACAATACTACCAACAGGTTTTTTACACATGATGGGCATACTACAGTTTTAACGGCTACTTCAACTGTCCAACCCTGCCAGACTTATCATTTAAAACTGGTAGTTGCAGATTTTTTAGATAATAAATTTGACACAGGCGTTTTTCTACAGGCAAAAAGTTTAACAGCAAATGTGATCAATATTAATAGTGCTATACATTTAAATCCAATGGGTGAACCTTATCTCACCGAAGGTTGCTCAAGTGGGACAATTAGTTTTAAACGTCCTATCGTTACTTCGCAGCCCGAATTGATTAGTCTAGCTTATGGTGGTGTAGCACAAAATGGCGTGGATGTTCAAACACTGCCGACACAGGTCACTATACCTGCTAATGACAGCACAGTTGATTTGACAATTACTGCGTTGGCAGATGGATTACCTGAAATTGAAGAAGACCTGAAAATTTACGTAATGGGCGGTTGTAACTCAACAATACCTGTTGACAGTATTACAATTCATATCAGGGATTATGATTATTTAAATTTAGGAATAAATGATACCAATATTTGTAAGCATAGTTCAATTCAATTTCATGCAGATGCAGGTTTTACTACCTACCAGTGGAATAATGACCCAACCTTAAGCTCAACTAATATTTCCGATCCAATTGCTAGTCCTGTTAACCATTCAACAATTTATAATTGTCTGGCTACCAACGGAAGCTGCAAATCAGTGGATACAATTACTATCACCATTAAGGATATTGAATTACTTTCCACTCAAGATGTTAATTGCAAAGGAGGATCAACAGGCATAATAAAAGTTGCAGGAGGTGACGAATGGAATTCGCCAGTTTCATTCTCTTTGGATGGAATCAATTGGCAACCCGATAGCGTTTTTACCAATTTACCAGTAGGTAACTATTGGATCAAAATGAAAGACAACCAATGTGAAGACAGCTTACAAGCTACCATTAATCAAGCCTTTCCAGATTTGTTGATTAACAAAACAATTAATCCTGCTTCTTGCCTGGGAGGCCCAGATGGAAAAGTGGAAATAACTCCTGTTGGTGGAAAAAATCCTTACGAATATTCCACGGATGGCTCAAGTTATCAAATGAATAATTTTTTCAATCTAACAAACGGCAATTACACCATTTATGTAAAAGACCAAAATAATTGTATCGACTCTCAAAATATCGTAATTCCACTTGATAATACAATCACATTAGATGCGGGGCCTGACCTACAATACTGTATGGGTCTACCAGTACAATTGCAAACAAATTCCAATGCACAAACTTTTAGCTGGACACCAACAAACGGACTAAATGATGCATCCGTCAAAAACCCATTGGCTTCTCCTTCCACCACAACTAAATACACGATAACAGCAACTTCCGGCATTTGTGTCAGAAAGGATTCCATACTGGTAAAATATTACCAAGGCCCAACCGCGGATGCAGGTCCGGATCAGCAAATATGTTTGGGTAAAACTATTCAATTGAATGGTTCCGGGGGTGTCATATTTGAGTGGTCGCCATCAAGATATTTAGATAATGCAACTATCTCCACACCAACCGTAACTTCTAATCAAACGATTTCATATACATTATTTGTCACCGATGCGGATGGGTGCAAATCATTGATTCCTGATACTGTAACAGTAAAAATAGTACCTAGTGTAAAAATTAATGCAGGTCGGGATACAATTATAGCCTTTAATCAACCAATTCAATTAAATGTTCGTGAGATCAGTAATGCAGGTGTTACTCAATATAGTTGGTCACCATCAACATATTTAGATAATCCGTATTCTTCCTCGCCTATAGCACGGCTTCCTGCAGAACAACGTTATCTTGTAACCGCAACAACACCGGAAGGATGTCAGGGTTTTGACGATATATTGATTAAGGTATATAAAGGACCTGATATCTACGTACCATCAGCATTTTCCCCAAATAACGATGGGAAAAATGATTTGTTACGAGCCATTCCAGTAGGAATAAAAGATTTTATGTATCTAAAAATATTTAATCGCTGGGGAACATTAATTTTTATTACTCAAGATGCTTCCCGCGGGTGGGATGGAAAAATTAAAGGCGTTGAGCAATCTACAGGAACTTATATATGGATAGCTGAAGGAATTGACTATCGAGGCAATAAAATCAGCCGACAGGGAACAACAACCATCATTCGGTAATTGAATTTTAAGGTTTATTAGTAAAATCTAATTGAACAGGCTGAATTAATAAACTATATCTATATATCACAAACTTAATCCTTCTATCAACTTCTGTATTTTCTCTTCCAATTTTTTATCCATCTTATCAAAATCTTCTGCTTTTTCCAGTGTATCATGCACACTGAAATAGAATTTAATTTTTGGTTCCGTGCCACTTGGCCTGGCAGAAATACTACTGCCGTCGGCTAAAATAAATTGTAACACATTTGACTTTGGTATTTCAATTGGCCACTCTTCATTCGTATCTATATTTTTCCCTTTTTGTAACTCATAATCGAGGATTTGCATTACGGCCACATCGTTGATACTTGCCGGCGGATTATTGCGGTATCGTTCCATCATTTTGGCAATTTGTTGCTGCCCGTCCATTCCTTTTTTTACAATGGAAATTAATCTTTCTTTATAAAATCCATACTCCATGTAGAGATCAATCATTTTCTCAAACAAGCTTCTGCCTTTTTGTTTTTCATAAGCAGCCATTTCACATAATAAAGCCACGGCACTAATGCCATCTTTGTCACGAATTTGATTACCAATCATTAATCCGAAACTTTCTTCCCCGCCGATGATGTAATTTTCATTTTCTTCCCGCTGCCTGATCATTTCTGCAATCCATTTAAAACCGGTTAACACACGGTAGCAACTAACCTGGTTGCCTTTGGCTATTTTATCAATCATGGGTGTCGTTACAATGGTAGTTACCACCATATCATTCGACTGCGCAATGCCTTTTGTCTTGCGGGCTTCCAATAAATAATTAAATGCCAGTGCAGCCGTTTGATTGCCGTTCATCAAAACCCATTGTCCATGATTATCTTTTATGCCAATGGCAATCCTGTCGGCATCGGGGTCGGTTCCGCAAAGTATATCAGCATCTATTTTTTTAGCCATTTGCAAACCGAGGTGCATGGCTTCACTTTCTTCCGGGTTGGGATATTTCACCGTGGGAAAATTGCCATCCGGTTGGCTTTGTTCTTCTACGATATGTACATTTTCAAAACCAAATGTTTTGAATACTTCCGGCATTAACATGATACCTGTTCCATGAATGGGTGTGTACACAATTTTCAAGTTTTTTTGTTGTGCAATCACTTCAGGAAAAACGCTCAAACTTTTGACCATTTGAATATATTGTTCATCCATTTCTTTTCCAATGAGTGTTATGTTTTCGTCATGGCCATTCCACTTCACATCATCTACTGAAGCAATTTTATCTACTTCTTGAATCACATTTTTATCGTGTGGCGGTACCAATTGCGAACCATCATCCCAATAAGCTTTGTATCCATTATATTCTTTTGGATTATGCGAAGCCGTACAAACAACACCGCCCTGGCATTTTAATTGCCGGATGGCAAAAGATAATTCCGGTGTAGGCCGCAATGATTCAAATAAAAAAACTTTAATGCCATTTGCTGCAAATACATGCGCCGTTGTTTCGGCAAAGAACCTACTGTTGTTTCTACTATCATGTGCAATGGCCACTTTCACACCTTCAGGAAAGCATTTATTTAAGTAATTGGCATAACCCTGTGTTGCCATTCCAACGGTATATTTATTCATTCGGTTAGTTCCCACTCCCATGATTCCCCGAAGGCCACCGGTACCAAATTCGAGATTTTTATAAAACGCTTCTTCCAATGCTTTCGGGTCTTGTTGCAATGCTGCCACTACTTTCTTTGTTGATTCATCAAAATTACCAGTGAGCCATGTATTGACTTTATTCAAAATTTCCTGCTTCATATATTATTTTTTTAATAGCCACTAAGATATTGAATTTAAACCTCAATCCGTTTCGGTTTTCCCATCGTAAATTTGTTACCATGAATTTTAACCCTGTGTGTTTTTGTCCTAAAACTTTGTGTCCGCTGTGCTAAAAAAAATAATCATACCATTTGTGCTAAGTTTTGTTTTCTGTAATGCATTTGCACAGGATACGCTGCATAAAAAAATTATTGAACCAGTTCCTGAATCTCAGAAAACTCTGAAAATGACTTCTTTTTCAAAAATCCAGCATCTGACTCAGGAGAAAAAGAAAAAAAGAACCTGGCTAGTAGCCGGCGCCAATGTACTCGGTTATGGTGGCGCCATGATTGGTTTATCAAAGGCTTGGTACAGTCAATATGAAAAAACAAAATTCCACACTTTCAATGATTTTCCGGAATGGAAACAAGTAGATAAACTCGGGCATTTATATGCGGCTTATATTGAAAGTCGCGGTAGTATGGAAATGTGGCGGTGGACCGGCATGGATCGTAAAAAAAGAATTTGGATTGGTGGCATGAGCGGTGCCATGTATCAAACCGTTATAGAAATCCTGGATGGATACAGCTCCGGTTGGGGCTGGAGTTGGGGCGATTTTGGTGCCAACATTATCGGTAGCGGCACTTTAGTAGCACAGGAACTGGCCTGGAATGACCAACGGATTAAAATCAAATTTTCCTTTCACAAAAAAAATTATGACAATGCAGCATTGAACCAACGGAGCGATGAATTATTTGGCAGCAGTTGGCCGGAAAGAATGTTGAAGGATTACAACGGACAAACTTATTGGGCCAGCATCAACCTTAAACCATTTTTCAAAAATGCAAAAATTCCGGATTGGTTATCGGTAGCCATTGGTTATGGTGCTGATGGCATGTTTGGCGCCCGGGAAAATGTAAAAAAAGATGAAAATGGAAATGTGGTTTTCGACAGGACTGACATCAAAAGAGTTCGTCAGTGGTATGTGTCGCCCGACATTGACCTCACAAAAATTAAAACTAATAAAAAAGGATTGAAGTTTTTGTTTACTGTTTTAAGTGCATTCAAATTTCCTTTACCCTCACTCGAATTGTCTGCTGGGAAATTAAAATTTCATGCCTTACATTTTTAATACATTATCAATAATTTAATTTGCTGACAAAACTGTAAATTAGCAGTTGTAAATCATGACTATGCAAATAGCCCAACAAATCCTGTTTATTCTAATTATTGCTTTTGCCATTTGGTTTTTTACCAAAAAAGTAAATGAGATACGCCGCAATATAAACCTGGGCCGTGATGAAGAAATAAATGACCATAAAAAACAACGTTGGAGAAATGTATTGCTATTGGCCTTTGGCCAAAAAAAAATGTTTCGAAATCCATTGGTGGCAGTGATGCATTTTTTGGTCTATGCAGGATTTATCATTATCAATATCGAAGTGTTGGAAATTATTTTGGATGGTATTTTAGGTACACATCGATTGTTTAGTAATGCCTTGGGCAATATTTACCTTTTCTTAATCAATGCGTTTGAAATTTTAGCCATTCTTGTACTCGTGTCTTGTGCTATTTTTCTTGTCAGAAGAAATGCTTTAAAAATAAAACGGTTTATCAGTAAAGATCTTGATGGCTGGCCCCGTTCCGATGCCAATTATATTTTGATTACTGAGATCATCCTGATGACTTTATTTCTTTTTATGAACAGTAGCGATACTTTATTGCAAGCTCGTGGCGTGGAACATTATGCAGCACATCCTACCGGAAATTTTTTGGTCTCTCATTATTTTCATGGATTACTCAATGGCTTAAGCAATGAAAATTTAATTTTCATAGAAAGAGGTTGCTGGTGGTTGCACATTGTCGGCATCCTGGCATTTTTGAATTACCTGCCTTATTCAAAACATTTTCATATCATACTCGCTTTTCCCAATGCATATTACAGCTGCTTACAACCAATGGGGCAAATGGAAAATATGCCTTCCATTCAAAATGAAGTGTTGTATGCCATGCAACCCGAACTGGCGCCAACGGGAGAACAACCGGCTCCACAAAAATTTGGTGCCAAAGATGTGCAGGATTTAAGTTGGAAGAATTTAATGGACGCTTATACCTGCACCGAATGTGGACGATGCTCAGCCGCTTGTCCAGCTACTCAAACCGGCAAAAAACTTTCACCAAGAAAAATAATGATGGATACCCGTGACAGAGTGCATCAAGTGGGAAAGAATGTCCAAAAAAACGGATCTTTTCAAGACGATGGAAAATCCCTGCTTCACGATTATATATCGGTGGAAGAATTGAGTGCCTGTACCACTTGCAATGCTTGCGTACAAGAATGCCCGGTCAGCATCAGCCCGTTGGATATAATTATTCAACTCCGTCGTTATCTCGTTATGGAAGAAAGCAATACTTCACCGGAATGGGCCGCCATGTTCAGCAATGTAGAAAACAATTTTGCACCCTGGAAATTCAGTCCCGAAGAAAGGGATAAATGGGCCGAAGAAATGAAATAAGTCTGCTGAAATAACGTTATAAATGCGTAACGAAATTCTTTGGCCTTTCATATTACCCTAAAATATTAGTATGAGAAAATATTTCCTGATTTCATTTTTGTTTGTATCCTGTGTTGCTTTTTCTCAAAAACCAAAAGAAATCGGCGCTTCTTACTACAAAACATTTGGTCAGAATTTTAAAGGCAATCTCGCCGGTGGTAGTTATGCATCCTACAATAATAAAAGCAGTTGGAATATTACATTGACTTATAATTTTTCAGCCAAAAGCACTTATTCACAATACAAAGGGTTTGGCCTAGCTGCCGGTTATCGTTATGCGATAACACAATCCACAAAAGGCAGTGGAATTTTTGCCGGTGCCAAAGTTTTTCTCTTATTCGATAATTATGCTGGTAAAACAACCAAAAACAGTTTTGCCATTATGCCAATGGCTGAAGCCGGGTATCATTTTGTTTTTAAAACACATTATTTTGCTTCGCCACAAATCGGCTATGGATATACGTTAAAAGTTTCGAAAGATTATAACTCTCTTGATGAAGATGCCGGTCAGCGTTATATTGGCGGGCTGTCTTTGGGCTATCGTTTTTAATTGAATTTATTCTGGTGTCGATGCAGCTTCTTTTTCCTTTACCATTTTATGAATCGGGTCTTTTTTTCTCAGGATTCGAAATAGTTGAATCAATGCTGTCAGGGCGAAAATACCGCCAATAACCCAGCTGAGAATATCCTGGTTGTTGCTGATTTTATTGGCAATAAGCAAGCCGCCAAAAATAAAAACACAATTGCCAATGAAAGTGCCAATGCCAATGCCACAGATATAAATATTGTAATGATTTTTTTTCGGTAATAAAATCTTCTTGGTAAAAAGTACTGTGCTCCAGCCAAACCAAAAAGGTATTTGAACCGGATTTACCGCACTCATTGTTAGGCCAAGCAGGAATTTCGGCATCGGGCTATCGAGCAATACATTTTTATTCACTGATGGATGCATAGCCGCATAAAAGCTGGCAATGGCCAACGCCAATACAATAAAAAAAGTTACCCATTCCAATGCTTTTAATATTTTCTCTTGTTTGCGAATCCAATCCATAGCCACGAGTGAAATTCTCACATAAACAATTTCAGCCAATAAGGAACCGGCAGAAAACAACATGGCCGCCAACACTCCATCTGTAATTGAAATTTGCATAGCCGCAATATTCAAAGTTCCTAATGGTAAGGAACCAAGAAAACTGACTAACATGCCTACAAAAAAAATTTTTAGTAATGGCCGCATGCAACGAAAATAGGAAGTTAAATTTGTTTACAGGCATACTTCCCGAAAAGCATTAATCAAATTTTTCAAGAATTTTAAAATGTCTTTTCGCTTCTTTTAAGTATCGGTATCCCTTCATAAAAGACCATCGTTTTATTCCTTGCTGATGGTTATAGCGGCTGATTTTGTACAAAACTTTCCAGTGATGCAAAATCGTACCATACGCTTTTCGCAAACTCATATTACAATCGTAAATATGATTCGGTTCGGCACCGCAACCATTGAATTCAAGAATCAGAAAATTCTTACCTTCTATCAAATCTTCTATCGAAGAAGTTTTAATATCGTATCTGCCATAATAAAACTGGTTGTTATAATGACTCAGTTTATCAAAAACCCGGTGGAGACTATCATTAATTTGATTATGTAAGTTAGTGAAATGAGCCCCACGGTTATGGTTACCCGCATACGATAAATAAAATATTTCGCCGTCATCCAACACCCTGTCGAAGCGATGCTTGTGCCGGTGTTCCATTTCCTCCATCCTGTATTTGGCCCTTGGATGTTTGGCTACCAATTCTTTCAAAGTTGAATGCCCATCGCCTTTGACTTGCAATAATTCTTTTTGAATAAAACCGCTGACGACCCCTTTTTCTTTCCAGGGAAAACGATAATAAAACACACTGACTTCTACCGGCAATTCTACTAAATCCTGTACAATATATTCTACCGGAATTCGCTCATGATATTTCTGAAGCTGTTCTTTATTTTCAATCTTTCTAAATAAAATTCCTTTCATACCAACATCCGGTTTCACAATAAAAGGAAATTGAAAACCACTTTCTTGTATTGTATTGCAGACCTCATTAAAAGGCAAATCATGCATGATATAAATTGTTTTGGGCACTAAATCAGGTGGTAATTGATCATACATTTCTTTTTTGCCCTCACCTTCAAAACCACCGAAAGTAATGGTTGGATTTGATGGTGTAAAAAACCAAAAATTCCAGCTACGTAAACAATACCACAACCAAACCGGGCTAATTGGAAAATAGAGGACATAAAAATTCCATCGCTCCCAGTTCGTTATTTTTTGGAAAAATTTTTTCATATTTTTTTTGACCAATCAAAAATAAGTGCTACCGCCACTAATTCAAAAAATATATCGCCGGATTCATTCCATCGAAAATGTAGATTTCATTTTGCCAATAAAAGACAAAAGCGGAACTTTAACCCCGACGACAATGCAACACTTTATCAAATCAGAAGAATCATGAACATTCCCACTGTTGCCCAATTAGCTGCCGAAGGCAAACAACCCGATATACTTTTTTGGGTTGGCTGTTCCGGAAGTTTTGACCAAAGAGCCCAAAAAATCACCAAAGCTTTTGCCACTATTTTGAATAAAGTAGGTATCAACTATGCCATTCTTGGCAAAGAAGAAATGTGTACCGGCGACCCGGCCCGCAGAGCCGGCAATGAATTTATGTTTCAGATGATGGCTTATCAGAATATTCAAGTGTTGAATAATTATCAAATCAAAAAAATTGTAACAGCCTGCCCACATTGCTTCAATATTATAAAAAATGAATATCCTGAATTGGGTGGCCATTACGAAGTGGTTCATCACGCCAGTTTCTTACAATCTCTAATTGACGAAGGCAAAATAAAAATGAAAGAAGGCGGTTCTTTCAAAGGGAAAAAAATAACTTATCACGATAGTTGTTATCTCGGCAGGGCCAATTCTATTTACGAAGCACCCCGAAAAGTTTTGGAAGCATTAGACGCCGAACTGATAGAAATGAAACGTTGCAGGAGCAATGGACTTTGTTGTGGTGCCGGTGGAGCACAAATGTTCAAAGAAGAGGAAAAAGGTGATGTAAGAATCAACGTTGAAAGAACCCGTGAAGCCATCGATACCGGTGCTTCTGTGATTGCAGCTGCCTGTCCTTTTTGTAATACCATGCTTACCGATGGTGTAAAACAACATGAAAAAGAAGAGGATGTTGAAATTCTGGATATTGCTGAATTAATTGCGGCCAGTATGGAGTAACTTTGCCGCATGAATTTAAATTATAAACACCTTCTCGATAAAAACTTTCATCCCGATTCCAGGGTTTGGGTTTATCAATCCAATCGTTTATTTAGTATAAACGAAGCATTAGAAATTGAAGAAAAATTAAATGCATTTACTAAAAACTGGCTCAGCCATGGTGCACCGGTAAAAGCGGCCGGTTATTTATTTTTTGGCCGGTTTATTATTTTAATGGCTGATGAATCGGCTACCGGTGTTGGCGGTTGCAGCACCGACAGCTCCGTTCATTTTATTAAATCCATTGAAAAAGATTATTCAGTACAATTGTTAGACCGAACTACACTTGCTTTTGTTGTAAAAGATGAAATACAGTTATTGCCAATGGCACAATTGACTTACAGTTTGCAAAACGGTTATATCAATCCAGACGATTTGTTTTTTAATAATGTAGTGGGCACCAAAAATGAATTGGAAAATAATTGGATGATTCCGGTAAAAGAAAGTTGGATTTCTAAAAAAATAAATGTTACTCAATAGTTTACTGATTCGAGAGTTTTTTTTCTGGAAAGTTTTGCTGGCTGTAAATATTTAATCGAATCCCTGCCTGCTGATTGGTAGCGGAACATAAATTATTATTTCTAAATTCAGATGCTGAATCAAGTTCAGCAGGACGTGTGTAAACGAATTATCATAAACGATCCGGGAAAGCCTCAAAAAACC
>JAGQWM010000029.1 GCA_020437365.1 Chitinophagaceae bacterium
TCCCGATCAGTTGGCCGCCGGCGAACAGGTTGATGACCAAATAATCCGGGAAATATTGACCAATGCCACTCATGCGCCTAATCACGGCAAAGAAGAACCCTGGCATTTTACTGTTTTTTGCGGCAAGGGTTTGCAAAAACTGGCAACTATGCAAAGTGAATTTTATAAAAAAAATGCCGGCGAAAAATTCAAAACCATCACGTATCAAAAATTGCAAAAAAATCCATTAAAAGCATCTCATGTTATTGCTATTGGCATGAAAAGAACCCAACATAAAAATATTCCGGAAGTAGAAGACATTGCGGCGGTAGCTTGTGCTGTAGAAAATATTTATTTATCAATAGCAGCTTATGGCCTCGGCGGTTATTGGACCACTGGCGGCATAACGTATATGGACAACGCTAAATCTTTATTTCAACTTGGTGAGCAAGACCGCTTGATGGGATTTTTTTATATTGGCAAAATTGCCTTGGATGGTCAGCCAACAAAACGTCAACCCATAACCGAAAAAACAACCTGGATCCGATAGTTTATGCCAAAACAAAATATACAACAAAAGCAATACAACATTATTTATCCCGTAACCATTGCCAAAAGTAACATTGCCGGCAAAGGAGCTTATGCTTTGCGCAACATTCCCCGCAGGAAAAAAATCGGCGACCTTGGCGGTACTATTATTTCTATGCAGGAAGCCCAAAAATTAATTCGTCGAAAAAAAATCATTAACCTGGTAGAACTTGATGATGATAAAGCATTGAATGCCGCTGAAAATCCAAATGACCTTCGCTTTATCAATCATTCTTGCAATCCCAATACATTTATGAGAGTATTGAAAAACAGGGTTGAATTTTATGCGTTGAAAAATATTCGTAAAGGCGAAGAATTGAGTTGCCATTATGGCGAAACACATCACGAAGGACAATTGCCTTGCCGCTGTGGTGCTAAAAACTGCCAAGGCTACATTTGATATTTCATTTTTTTTAATTCCTTATTTCGTTATTTGTTTTTTCTGATTTCGCAACTCCTGTTTTTATTATTCACAGAAGTTTGCCGGCAATACAACAAATATGAATTACAAACAGTTATTGGCTTTTTTTTCGTTCTTTTTTTGCATCAATCATTACAAAGCACAGGCACAGGTTTTAACGCAAGAAGATTCTTTATACGCCGGATTGATTTCCAAAGATCAGAAAACCGTTCTTTCCGGTTATGGCGAAGCAAGATATACCGTCAATACCAAACGCAAAACAGCGACTGCTTCCTTGTCGAGAGTAGTATTATTTGTCGGCCATCGTTTCAATCATAAGATTTCATTATTTACGGAAATGGAATTGGAAGATGCACTCGTTGCCGGACAGTCCGGCGATGAAGATGCATCAGCCAAAGGTGGCATCAGCATGGAACAGGCTTTTTTAAAATTCAATCTCAATCCCACTACATATCTTGTAGCCGGGTTGTTTATTCCCCGATTGGGTATCATCAATGAAAATCATTTACCTACAACTTTTAATGGAGTGGACAGGCCGTTTGTAGAAGAATTGATTATTCCTTCTACCTGGCGTGAAATTGGCGTAGGATTGTACGGCACAATTAAAAATATTCCGGGTTTGAATTACTCATTGGCACTCACCAATGGTTTGAATGCCGAAAATTTTACCAGCGGTTCCGGCATTCGCAAAGGAAGACAACTCGGCTCGCAAGCCGGCGGCCTCGGCATTGGAGCTTCCGGTTCTTTATTATATTATATACACAATTTTCGTTTACAAGCGTCGGGATATATTGGAGGCTCCACAGCATTGGAAAGAAGAGTCGCCGATAGCTTATTATTAGACAGCGGCCCATTTGGCAACCCGGTTTTGCTCGGTGAAATAGATGGCCAGTACACCAATAAAGGTTGGAATGTACGTTTGCTGGCGGCAGGCATTTCAATTCCAAAAGCATTTGAAATCAACAGGGCTTATGCCAATAACACGCCCAATGCCATTGCCGGAGGCTATGCCGAAACTTCTTACGATGTTTTGTATCCCAAACATAAAGGAGCGAAATCCTTATTGGTTTTCGGGCGGTATGAATACATGGATTTGAATGCTTCCGTACCGGTAAATGGTATTCAAAATGATGCCAATCGCCAGCAATATATCATTGCAGGGTTCACGTTCAAGCCTATCCGCGGTGTAGCCGTTAAAGCAGATTATGTACAACGCATTACCGGCGAACCTAACCCGGCATTAATCATAACACCATTTCCTCAACAAGTACCTTATTTCAAAAGCAACGGATTTATCAACTTGGGTGTGTCGTATAATTTTTAAGAATGAAAAGAAGAAATTTTATAAAAAAAGGATGCGCTGCCTGTGCAGGGCTTGCCGGATTAAGTTTCCTGCTGGAAAGTTGCGGTAGCAGCCTGCCCATTTTTAAAACCACACCCGAAAAAAAATTATTATTTATTCCTGAAGATAAATTTACCGCCGATAATCATCACTTATTGGTGCGTAGTAAAGAACTCGAAAACGATATTTTATTAATTAAAAACAAAAACGACTACACTGCCCTGAACATGAAATGCACCCATGAAGGTTTTGCACTAACGGTTACGGACAAGCAAATTGTTTGTCCTGCACATGGTAGCACTTTCGATTTTAGCGGGCATGTAACCAAAGAACCTGCCTTACGCCCATTGACAACTTTTACCACTGAAATCAAAAACAATACAATTATTATTCATTTACCCTAACGTCAACTTTTAAATATGAATCAACAAAAAAAATTTTGTATCCTATCCATTGCACTATTAGGATTCGTGGCCTGTACAAAAAGCAGTGGCGGCAATATCGATACCGACACTTTGAACAAAAATATCCTGAGCGACGTTTCTTCCATTGTGATTACAACAAGTTATGAAGATATGTATGCGAAATCAACCAGTCTTTCCTCGGCTGTAGCCGCATTAATTGGTTCGACCAACAGTACCAACTTAACAAATGCAAGACAAGCCTGGAAAAATATGCGTATGACATGGGAACAATCAGAAGCCTGGTTATTCGGCCCCGTGAGTGCCAATGATATTGATCCTCGCATTGACACATGGCCGGTTGATTTTAATGCGTTGAATGCCGAACTGGCCAATGGACATGCTTTTACGCCGGATTATATTGACGGGTTGGCGGAAGACCTCAAAGGATTTCATCCGATTGAATACTTATTGTGGGGACAAAACGGCACTAAAGTCGCTGCTGATTTTACCGACAGGGAAAAAGAATATTTACAGGCGCTGACCGATAACCTGACAAAATTAAGTGAAGAAGTCAAAGACAGTTGGACTACGGGTGGCTATGCCCACATATTAAAAACAGCCGGCGACCAAGGCAATACATCTTATCCAAGTATTCAATCTGCTTTCATTGAAATAGCAGATGCCATGGAAGGCATTTGTGATGAAGTAGCCAATGGCAAAATGCATGAACCTTTTATAACACAAGATGCCAGTAAAGAAGAAAGCCCTTTTGCCAAAAATTCCATTACTGATTTTACCAACAACATACAAGGTATTTTAAAAATGTACCAGGGAAAATTTTCAGCCGATGGAAAAGGAATTGAAGATTTGGTCAGGCACTATAATTTGTCATTAGACAATGCCATTAAAACCCAACATGCAGCGGCTATTGCTGCCTTGCAAACTATAACAGATCCGTTTGGCCAGGCGATTTTCACACAACCTATACAAATACAAAATGCGATGGACAAAATCAATGACTTGGCCCATACATTAAGAACCAAACTAAAACCATTTTTGCAACAATACGCCCGGTAAAAAATCAACACATGCATTTGCGTAAGACATATAAAATTGGTTTGCTGTTTGCTGTAGCCATTGTGCTTTTGCAAATTGGCTGTTCCAAGTTTGATAAAACTTTTCAGACAGAAAACAGTGCCATACTTAGTGGCGGACAACAAACCGTATTCGATGCAGGCAGTGGTGCATTTGGCCATCCGTTTCCGGTAATGCCCGAAAACTTACAAGATGTACACGAAGTAGGCGATGCACAATTTGAAGCCACTTTTGTTTCGGCGCCGGCGCCACTGAATCCCGGACGTGGCCCATTATTCAATAATGTATCCTGCAGTGCTTGTCATATTTCAGACGGAAGGGGAAAAGTGCCGGGCATCGGCGATACATCTGTTTCTACTTTATTCAGGGTGAGCATTCCGGGAACAGATGCGCATGGCGGGCCCAATCCTGTTCCGGGTTTTGGCGATCAAATTCAAAACAGGTCAATTTTCAATACCCAAAAAGAAGCAGATGTAGCAGTCAGTTACCTCGACCAGCGTTTTAGTTTTGATGACGGCACATTTTATTATTTGCGCATTCCGACATATTCAATCATCAATACGTACACCGCTTTTCCGGGCAATGCTATGGTATCACCCAGAGTGGCAGCACCTGTTTTCGGGTTAGGATTGTTGGAAGCCATCAGCGATGAAGATATTTTGTCAAAAGCAGATGAACAGGATACAAACGGCGATGGCATTAGCGGCCGGGCCAATTTTGTTTGGAATTATGTTACCAACAGCACCACATTAGGACGCTTTGGCTGGAAAGCCAATCAACCTTCCATACTACAACAAGTAGCAGGAGCTTTGAATGGCGACATGGGCATTACCAGTTCCATTTTTCCGAAGGAAAACAGTGTAGGACAACCGCAATTTGATCATCGTAATGATGACCCCGAACTGTCTGATAGTTTATTACATGCCATTGCATTTTATATAAAAACACTGGCAGTGCCCGCCCGGCGAAATGTGGATGATCCGGTAGTCAAACAAGGTGAAATATTATTTCTGCAAGCCGGATGCAATACATGCCATACACCGGACCAAAGAACAAAAGTAGATGTTTCGTTTCCTGCTATCAGCAACCAATTGATTCATCCTTATACCGATTTATTATTGCATGATATGGGCAATGGGCTGGCAGACAACCGGCCCGACTTTTTGGCCAATGGAAGAGAATGGCGGACGGCACCTCTTTGGGGTATTGGGTTGACACAAAAAGTAAACGGCCACAATAATTTTTTACACGATGGCAGGGCCCGCAGTTTACTGGAAGGCATCATGTGGCATGGCGGCGAAGCGGAAAACAGCCGCAATAAAGTAAAAGCAATGACTTTGACAGAAAGAAATGCATTGATTCAATTTCTCAATTCACTTTAAGTGAAACCAATTCAGTAAATTTGCTATTCAATTATTAATAAACCCATCAACGTATGAAAAAATTAATTTTTAGCATTTGCAGTCTTTGTTTTTTGACCCTGGCGCAAGCACAGCCACCTGCAGGTGATGCCAATCCCGGCGATCAGTATGGTGCCGCTATAGCAGCCACCTATGATCCAATGAATATTGATGACGTAGTAGCCAAACTGAAAACCGGAAGTGAATATCCTTCCGTAAAAATAAAAGCCAAAGTGGTGGATGTATGTCCTAAAAAAGGTTGTTGGCTGAAATTGGCTTTGGCTGATGGCAGCGAAGCCACTGTAAAAATGAAAGACTATGGATTTTTTCTGCCCTTGGCAATCAAAGGAAAAACTATCATTCTTGAAGGCGAAGTGAAAATGAAAACAACTTCCGTTGCCGAATTAAAACATTATGCGGAAGATGCGAAAAAAACGAAAGAAGAAATAGATGCCATTACCACTCCCAAAAAAGAAGTACGAATCCTGGCAAGTGGCATTGCTGTAGCCGAATAAGCCAAAAATATTTTTTTGTAAAAGCTATCTGTTTCGGATAGCTTTTTTTATTGCAGAAAAGTGGAAAATACGTAATGAAAAACAAAGTATCTTTTTCATCTATTATCTCTCCTATATTTTCAAGAAATCAATGCAACGTCTTTTATTCCGAAAAGATGTATTGAGGCGAAAAATATTATATTTATAGAAGGGAAAAACGATAAATGGAATATTTAGTTTAATTTGAAGTTATATGATATATAATGCAAACCAAATTACACTTTTCTATTTTGGTGAAAAATTTCTATAATTATTTTATGAATAACGAACAAGATAAATGTTGAATGCAAAATAGCTATTATCAATAGAGAAAGGAGATGCCTGTAAAAATAAAATCAAAAACAACCATTACCTAGCCAACATGAAAATTTTCATACCAGTTAAATATATTTTGATAACTTTTTTCTTTGGGTTGATAGCAATAGGTTGTGCCAATAAGTTTACCCAAAAAGAACAAGCAACTACTGCTGATACTTTCCAAGTTTTGGTAGTGGAGCAAGGCCGGAACCAGGTAAAATTATTTGATAGCAATGGACAATTATTAGACAGTTGCCAAGTAGGATTTAACCCGCATGAAATAGAATATGATAGCGCCAACAATAAAGTTTATGTAAGCAATTTTGGTGTAGAAGATTATGATAATACGATTGGCACACCCGGCACTTCGCTGAGTGTTATTAATCTGCAAGATTTATCCATTGCCGCCTTATGGCCTACCTATCGCAACAATATAACGGTAACGGATACCTGCAAAGGGCCGCATGGCCTGAAATTACGGCCTCCTTCCAAAAAAGAATTATACGTCAATGTTGAGTTCGGCGATTTGATGCTTGTGTATGATACAGAAACCGGCCGCATCAAACGCAGCTTTCCCTTAGCAAAAGGTGTTCATAATTTTCAATTTTCTGCAACCGGAAAAACAATCTGGGCAATAGCCGGCGCCAATGGTATATATAAATATGATGCAGATAACGGTAAAGAAACAGGCCATTTTGCCACCGCAACTCCCGTTCGGGGATTGACATTTACCGCCAAACAACAAAATGTAATATTGAGTTGCCGGAATGAAATCTACATTCTCCGCTCAAAAGATTTGCACATGCAAAAACATTTTACCCATTTGGGCGTCAAACAAATCATTTATTCCTGTATAAGCCCCGATGGCCGCCTTTTGTTTGCGCCATGCCCTTACGACAACCTGGTGTTGGTTATAGATTTAAAAACCGGTGACATTCAAAAAAGGATCCCAACCGGTAAAGCACCAATTTATGTACGCATAGGCCCAAACCAAAAACAAGCCTTTGTTTCAAATGCATTAGACAACGATATGACGGTGATTGATTTATCAGATTTTAGTACTCATTCTTTTGGCCAAGTGTATAAGCCCAATGGTTTCTTATTTTTGATACCTATGATGAATAAGCATTAAACAAACTGAACATGCTGGTTGTGTTCAATTGAATACACCAAAAAATAATCACAATCTACAATAGTGGAATAAAATTCCCACTAAATTATTACAGCACTTTTTGCCTCAATTATATCAAAACAAAATGAAAAATTTAATCCAATCTATCAATCAATTTATTTCTTTAACCAAAGCAGAAGAAAAGGAAGTGATTGCTAAGTTCAATACCGAAACGTTTAGTAAAAATGAGTTTATTCTCAAGCATGGACAATATTGCTCAAAAATTTATTTTATAAATAAAGGAAAATTGAGAATCTTCTACCTGGATGATAAAGGCGATGAAGTAACATGCTTTTTTGCAAATGAAAATGAATTTATTTCTTCTTATTCAAGTTTTCTTACCCATACACCTTCCAAAGAGAATTTACAAGCAATCCAAGATTGTGAATTGCTTTCAATCACTAAAACACAAATGGAACAACTGTCCGATGATGTTCCCAAAATCCACCAGTTCAGAAGAATGATTGCCGAAAATCTTTTTATTGCTATGGAGAGAAGAGTGGCGATGCTTCAATCCCAATCAGCACAAGAAGCGTATGAAAATATACTCAAAGAAAATCCAGAATTAATTCTCAATATACCTCAACAATACTTGGCTTCATTCTTAGGCATTACCCCGCAACACCTAAGCCGGATAAGAAAAAATACCACTTATTAATTTTTAACATTTGTTCAGCAGATTGAATACCAAACAAGTGATTTTTGTCCTATTCTTTACTTCAATACAAAAAAAATGAAAAATCAAAATGATGAATTGCACACAGTACTCGGCGCCAATGGAGCTATGGGCAAAGCTCTAGCTGATGAGCTTAAAAAAAGAAAGCTTCATTATAAATTGGTTTCTCGTAATAGTAGTCCGGACAACCAAACAATAGAGAAGGCCGATTTGACCAACAAGGAAGAAACACTGCAAGCTATTAAAGAAAGTCGGTACGTTTACCTTTGCGTGGGATTGCCCTACAGTACAAAAATCTGGACTGAACAATGGCCCATTATCATGCAAAATGTTATTGCAGCTTGTGCTGTTCATAATTCAAAATTAATATTCTTTGATAATGTTTATTCATATTCTCAACCGCTATCCATTCCTTTTGATGAAAAAATGTCACAAAAACCAACAACTAAGAAAGGAGAGCTAAGAAAATATATTGCCGATGTAATGCTTAATGCTGTTGCAGAAAAAAGAATTGATGGGCTTATAGCTCGGTCGGCAGATTTTTATGGGCCAAATGCAAAAAATAGTATCCTTTACATTTCAATTTTAAAGAAAATGCTTCAAGGCAAAAAGCCGCAATCTTTGAGTAATGGTAATATTGCTCACACTTATGCCTACTTGGCGGATAATGCAAAAGCGATTTTGGAATTAAGTTTACGTAATGACTGTTACGGAGAAATTTGGCATTTGCCTGTTTCCAATCTAACTACATTAGACCAAGTTGTAAAGATTTTTAATCAGGTTTTGAAAAAAGAATATAAACTTCAAGTTATGCCAAAGTTTATGATTAATATTTTATCCCGGTTTATTCCCATGATAAAGGAAGTAAAAGAAATGCAATACCAGTTCGATAATGAGTATAAAATGTCTCATCAGAAATTTATGACTCAATTTCCTGATTTTGAAATAACGCCGATTGAAAAGGGCTTAACAGAAATGGCAAATTATTTTAAAAATGCAGTTAGAGATTAATCTTCTATACCCATCCAACTGTTGACTTACATTCATTGCAACTTGTCAAATGACTTCCATCATACTTCACTATGAGAATGCGACTTTTAGCTGTCATTTTTTTGTCAAAGATTTTTGTCTTCCTATTTCCTGACAATTGCATGATAAATCTTCCTCTGTCATAAAGAATCTTTGCAACGAAATTTTCATGCATGAAGAAGTTTGCAGGAAGTATATTTTTCTTTTGTATTTTCAATTGTTCGTTCAGCCAGCAGGATACCGTTTTCAACAAAACTTTGGATGAAGTGGTAATCACGGCCACAAGAACGAATCAGCAACTTGGCAATATTGCCGTGCCGGCCACAGTCATCAGCAAAGAACAAATTGTACAAGCAGGTTCCGTTCGGCTGACAGATGTTTTGCAGGAGCAAACCGGTTTGTATATAACCAGTGGCGGCGGCACTTCACAAATGGGTGGCGGCTTGTTTGGTAGTGGTGTACAAATGCAAGGCCTCTCACCGGATTATACTTTACTGCTTCTCAATGGCGAACCCCTGATTGGCCGCAACGGTGGCATTATCGACCTCTCCCGGCTGGCTGTTGGCAATATCAAAAAAATAGAAATTGTTAAAGGGCCTTCCTCCAGCCTCTACGGTAGCGAAGCCATGGGAGGTGTCATCAACATCATTACCGAAAAACCAAAACAAAATACTCTATCGACGAATATTCGTTATGCAAGATTCAACCAATTGGATGCCAACCTGCATACCAGCTTTAGAAAAAGAAATTGGGGCATTGGTTTTTTTGGCAATGCCAACCGCTCCGATGGGTATGATTATGATAAAAACACACCGGGCAAAACTGTTGATCCCTGGCGCAGTTATACTACACAAATCACTTCATTTTTTACCCCAACGGCCCGCACCAAAATAAATTTTACCGGAAAATATTATAATGAAATACAACATAATTATTTCCCTGTGCCGGGCGATACTACCAATATTGCAGGCAACGGAAAAGTAAAAGACCTGAGTGTTGCTCCATTGATAACACACCAGTTTTCACGAAATATAAAATCCACATTACGGCTCGTTTTCAATCGTTATGAATTTAGCCAACGGCTGCAGGAAGAAAATACAAAGCATCTTTACTATGCCGATTTTTTTCAACAGGACTATTACAAAGCTGAAAACCAAACCGATTTCAAAATCGGTAAGCAACATACATTGATAGCCGGACTGGGTTTCATTGCACAACAATTGAACACGACAAGATATGACGGCATCAAACACAGCAATATCGTTTACGGATTTGTACAGGATGAATGGAAAGTTACCAATCAACTCTTGCTGACAGGCGGCCTTCGGTATGATGGCAATAGTGATTATGCTTCGGCATGGAGTCCTAAACTGGCTGCTCATTACAAAATCAACAAAAAAATAAATGTCCGTATTTCTTATGGCGCCGGATTTAAAGCACCGGATTTCAGACAGCTCTATCTCAACTTTACGAATATGGCTGCCGGCGGTTACACAATTTATGGTGGCAATGAAGTAACCATTTCATTACTGGAAGAACAAAAACAAAATGGTACGATAACGGAAATTTTACCTATCGCCTATCGGCTGGCTACACTAAAACCCGAAACATCGCAAGGTTTCAATGCCGGAATGGATGTAGCTATTTCAAACAAAATAAATATTTCAGCCAATCTTTTCAGGAATGATATCAACAACCTCATCATGGTAGATGTGGTGGCACATAAAGCAAACGGTACAGAAGTGTATAGTTACTTCAATGTAAAAAAAGCGTTTACCGAAGGTGTAGAATTGCAAAGCCGTTTTATCATCAATAAAAACTGGCAATTGAGTGGTGGTTACCAGTTTTTGATTACAGCGGATAAAAATGATTTGCAAAGAATTAAAGATGGCGTTTATACCCGGGATTACCAATCCGGCCGTGTTAGTTTGGTGGCCAAAAAAGAATATGGCGGATTGCCCAACCGTTCAAAACACATGGCCAATCTGAAACTTTTTTATAGCGATGATAAAAATGGCTGGTCGGCTTCCTTGCGGGGAATGTACCGCAGCAAATGGGGCACAGAAGATAAAGATGGTGATGAACTCATTGACCAAAAAAATGAATATGCCAAAGGCTATTTATTGGCCAATATTTCTGTCGCTAAAAAAATAAAAGATTTTCAATTTCGATTCGGTGTCGATAATCTGTTGAATTATAAAGACACCATCAATTTACCGGCAATGCCCGGCGTACTCCCTTATATATCCATAACGTATTCAATGACCCAAAAAAACAAATAGAACAATTATGAAAAAGCAATTTATTTTCTTCGTAAGCAGCCTCATATTTTGCAGTTTATTCGCATTGACATCCTGTAAAAAAGATTCCAGCGGCACAAGCCAACCGGTGGTAGCCGATACTGCGGTTGTGGTAGTAAATTTTAACCCGATGACTCCTTTTACATTTTTCAGTTTTAAGAACGGCATCATTAGCAATGTTGATTCTGCTTCTGCAAAATGGGATTTTGGTTTGCGGTTGACAACCTTTCTTGTGAACAGCAATGCCAGCGGCCCCGGCAATGCAGGTGTCATTATGCAGGATGGTATTTTTGACAACCTGCTGACCGTTCCAACTAACGGTTATGCTTATGATACCACTGCCGGACAATTAGCCATTAAGGATGGTAGCTGGTACAATTACAATCCATCAACACATAGTTTTTTACCCAAGCCCGGTAAGATATTTATTTTCCGGACAGCCAATAATCATTATGCAAAAATGGAAATCCTCTCCGTGACGTATGAACCTTTTACCGGCATGACGCCTGAAAAAATCGATTATAAAATTCGCTTCGCTTACCAAGGTAACGGTTCGGTCAATTTTTAAGTTATATTCTAAAAAACTGGCATTTTATTTTCGTACCTTTGCAGCCATTTTATAGTAGATATGAGTGCCAGATACAAAGAATATACGGGCTTAAATTTGCCGGCCATTGAGCAGGAAATACTGAAAGAATGGACTGATAACCAAGCTTTTGAAAAAAGTATTGCCATTCGCAATGAAGCCCAACCTTTTGTATTTTATGAAGGGCCGCCCAGCGCCAATGGTATGCCCGGTATTCATCACGTCATTTCCCGTACGTTGAAAGACCTTGTTTGCCGTTACAAAACAATGCAGGGCTTTCGGGTAGAAAGAAAAGGTGGATGGGATACACATGGCTTGCCAATTGAATTGGGCGTAGAAAAAGAACTCGGCATAACCAAAGAAGATATCGGTGTAAAAATCACCATTGAAGAATACAACAAAAAATGCCGGGAAGCGGTACTGCGTTATAAAGATAAATGGGATGACCTGACTCGTAAAATGGGTTACTGGGTCGATTTGAACAATCCTTATATCACTTTCAAAAATGAGTATATAGAAACATTATGGTGGTTGCTGAGCCGATTGTACAAAAAAGGATTCCTTTACGAAAGTGTAAGTATTCAACCTTATTCACCGGCAGCTGGAACGGGATTGAGTTCGCATGAACTGAACCAACCCGGCACATATAAAGACGTAAAAGATACCAGCTGCGTGGCCATGTTCAAAGCTATCAATAATGAACACTCGAAATTTTTATTTGATGCTGCCCAAACAGATGAAATATTTTTCCTGGCCTGGACGACTACGCCCTGGACCTTACCATCGAACCTCGGCCTGACTGTTGGGCCAAAAATTGATTACGTACTCGTAAAAACAATCAATCCTTATTTGCACAACGAAATATATGTTGTGCTGGCACAATCACTCTTGCCAAATTATTTTAAGCAGGAAAATGAAAATGCAGATTTTGCCGCCTATAAAAATGATGGAAAAAATATTCCTTATACAATAATCACAACTTGCAAAGGCAGCAATTTAGAAGGATGCATGTACCAACAATTGCTTCCATTCGAAGCCAACTCGCCAAAACAAATTGAAGAAATAACACCGGGTGCAATGCCTTTTCGTGTATTGCTCGATTCTTTTGTTACAACGGAAGATGGTACCGGCATCGTACATACGGCTCCGGCTTTTGGTGCCGATGACTTTAAAGTAGGCAAGAAATATAATATCGGCATCCTGACGATGGTGGATAAAAAAGGAAAATTTGTAGATGGTTTGGGAGAATTCAGTAACCGCTATGTCAAAAATTATAAAGACGACCCGGATTATGTTGATGTCAATATTGACATTGCCGTAAAACTGAAAAAAGAAAACCGGGCTTTCAAAGTTGAAAAATACGAACACAATTATCCGCATTGCTGGCGAACCGATAAACCGATTTTGTATTATCCCTTAGATGCATGGTTTATCAAAACCACTGCCATGAAAGATAAGATGGTAGCACTCAATAAAACCATCAATTGGAAACCGGCTTCTACCGGCGAAGGAAGATTTGGCAACTGGTTAGAGAATATGGTAGATTGGAACCTAAGCCGTTCCCGGTTTTGGGGCACCCCATTGCCGATTTGGAAAACAGCCGATGGCGAAGAAGAAATCTGTATCGGCTCCATTGATGAATTGAAATCTGAAATACAAAAAGCACAAGCTGCAGGTTTGTCAAAAAATATTTCGCTGCAAGAAGAAAATTTCGATTTGCATAAACCTTTTGTTGATGACATTATTTTAGTGAGCCCTTCGGGAAAAGAAATGAAAAGAGTGCCAGACCTAATCGATGTTTGGTTCGACAGTGGTTCTATGCCTTATGCACAATTGCATTTCCCTTTCGAAAACAAAGAAAAATTTGCCAATAATTATCCCGCAGATTTTATTGCCGAAGGCGTGGACCAAACCCGTGGCTGGTTTTATACATTGCATGCAATCAGTTGCATGATTCAGGATGACCTGGACGAAGAAATGAAAAACATAACTGCCTGGAATAACCGAAATGTATTGCCTGAACAAAAAGGCGTGGCTTATAAAACCTGTGTGTCGAACGGATTGGTGTTGGATAAAAACGGCAACAAAATGAGTAAACGTGTGGGCAATGTTGTCAATCCTTTTGCCACCATCGAAACTTTTGGTGCCGATGCTACCAGGTGGTATCTCATTACCAATGCTTCGCCCTGGGATAATATGAAATTTGATATTGACGGCATCAAAGAAGTGCAACGGAAATTCTTTGGCACATTATATAATACCTATCAGTTTATGGCTTTGTATGCCAATGTTGATGGTTTTTGTTTCAGCGAAAAATATATTCCGGTCAATGAGAGGCCCGAAATAGACCGTTGGATTCTTTCTTCTTTACATACGTTGATTCAGAAAGCCAATGCTTTCATGGATGATTATGAACCTACACAAGCCGGCCGTTTGATTGAAGATTTTGTCGGCGAGCAGTTGAGCAATTGGTATGTTCGTTTAAGTCGCCGTCGTTTTTGGAAGCCGGCCCGAATTAAAGACGAAAAAAATAGTTTGGGTGCTTTGGATAAAATTTCTGCCTACCAAACTTTATATGAATGTTTGGAAACCATTACAAGATTGATGGCGCCAATTTCTCCTTTTTTCAGCGATTCGGTTTTCAGAAATCTCAATGCGGTGACGAAAAAATTCGACGTTGCTTCTGTTCATCATACCGATTATCCTAAGGCTGATAAATCGAAAATAGACCAATCATTGGAAGAAAGAATGCAATTGGCACAGGATGCATCATCTTTGATTTTATCATTAAGAAAAAAAACAGGCATCAAAGTTCGCCAGCCTTTACAAAAAGTGCTGATACCCGTTTTGCATGAAAAGATGAAAACGCAATTGGTCAAAATTGAAGACTTGGTAAAAGCGGAAGTCAATGTAAAAGAAGTGGAATACCTGGATCCGGAGAATACATTTATTCATAAAAAAATCAAACCCAATTTTGTTGCCTTGGGTAAAAAGCTTGGCCCCAAAATGAAAGCCGTGAGTGCTGCTTTGGCCAAATTCGGCCAGGAAGAAATTGCCAGTTTAGAAAAAGATGGCCGGATAGAATTACAAATTGACAATGAGCCTTTGTTGTTACAAATAGATGAAGTGGAAATTTCCAGTGAAGATATTCCCGGCTGGACGGTAGCTTCGAATGGGCCGTTGACGGTGGCATTGGACCTGACCATTACACCCGAACTGGCAGCCGAAGGCAATGCCCGTGAATTCGTAAACCGGATACAGAAAATCCGCAAGGATAGTGGATTTGAGCTCACCGACCGTGTAGAAGTCACTGTGTCTGAGGCAAATGGATTAAAAGATTCTTTAGCAAAGTATAAAGACTATATTTGCGCCGAAATTCTGGCTGATGAACTTGTATTTGCAGCAGAGGTGAAAGGCGGCATCAGTATAGATATTAATGATTTTTCACTTATTGTGAATGTTTTAAAAAAAGGATAAACTATGGCTACAAAAAAGAAAAAAGCCGTCGCTAAAAAGAAAGTGGCTAAGAAAAAGGCTACAACTACCGGCAGAAAGGCTGCACCTAAGAAAAAAGCAGCCAAAAAAGCCACAGCAGCCAAAAAGAAGGCAGCGCCTAAAAAAAAGGTAGCAAAGAAAAAAGCTGTCGCTAAAAAGAAAGTAGCGAAAAAGAAAACAGCGCCTAAAAAGAAGGCAGCGCCAAAGAAAAAAGCAGCACCTAAGAAAAAGGTGGCAAAAAAAGTAGTGCCTAAAAAAACAGCGAAACCGGCTGCTAAAAAAACAACCACTCAAAAATCTAATAAAACAGATGCCAAATCGTTGGTATCTATCAAAAAGAAAGTAAAACCCGTGATTAAAAAAGAAAAACCCAAACCCAAGAAAGTAGTGATTCCGAAAACCACTACTAAGAATTCGATTCCTTATGATCCCGGATTCACCAAATCTGTATTGGATCAGAAAGAACCGGAATATACCGGACCGACAAAGCGTTATTCCGATACAGAATTAATGGAATTCAAAAGCATTATTACCCGCAAACTGAATGCCGCCAAAAATGAATTGACCTATTTGCAAGGATTGATTACCCGCAAAGACGAAGGTGGTGAAATGGATGAAGCCCGTTACATGACTATGGAAGATGGCAGCATCAGTATGGAAAGAGAACAATTGTCGCAAATGGCCAGTCGGCAAATTACTTTTATCGACCATTTGGAAAAAGCATTAATGCGAATTGAAAATAAAACGTATGGTATTTGCAGAATTACCGGCAAGCTCATTGATAAAGCCCGTTTGAAAGCAGTGCCTCATGCTACGCTCAGCATTGATGCCAAAAATTCAATGAACAAATAAAATAGTTATTACCCAACTTAAAAGAGAACTCCGGCATTGTCCGGAGTTTTTTTTATGCCTGGCTGTTTATACTTAATGCAAATTTGCCGGGTTGAGTTTTGATTTTTTATTGCCCCGCACAATCAACACAAAGGGAACACAAATCAAAAACATCATTCCGATATAAAAAAACACATCCATATAGGAAAGTATCATCGCTTGTTTGGTTACTGAAAAATCCATGGCCTTATAGGCATCCTGCAAAGCAATATTGGCGGATATGCCTTTTTGCATAAATACATGTTGTAAACCCACTATTTTATTTTGTACCATCGGGTTGGTAACATCGAGGTTACTCACAAGATTGGCGCGGTGTACCATAGTTTGTTGCGCCATAAAAGTGGTGATGAGTGCAATGCCGAATGAACCACCCAATTGTCGCATCATACCGGTAAAAGCTGCACCTTCTCCAATTTCTTTACCCGCCAAAGTACTCAATGATAAAGTGGTAATGGGTATAAACAATAATCCCATCGCTGCACCTCTGAAAATCAACACCCAAAAGAAATTCGCATCGCTGGTATCAGGTGTTAAAATCTTCATACCCCAGATACAAAAAACAAAAAACATAAACATACCGATAGCCCCGAGCAATTGATGCCGGGCACCGCTTTGCAATAATTTTCCGATAATGGGCATCATAAATGCAGTGGTCAAGGCCGAAGGCACCATTAACAAACCGGCTTGTGTGGCTGTCCACCCGAGATTGGCTTGTGTATATAATGGAATAATAAAAGTGGAACCATATAAACCAAAGCCGAGGATAAAAGAAAGAATAGTACCGACTCGCAAATTACCGTTTTTCAATACCCGCAAATTCACAATCGGGTTTCTATACGTCAACTCCCGCCAGATAAAAAAGAAACATCCGAAAATGGCAACGACGGTTAAAATAATTATCGTTGAACTGGCAAACCAATCTTCTTCATGGCCTTTTTCCAAAACATATTGCAAAGAGCCAACAAAAATGGCCAATAATGCAATGCCGAGCCAGTCAATATCTTTGGCTTTACTTTTTGCAGCATATCGTGGGCTACGAACAAATTGTAAGGTCAACAAAGTAGCAATGATGCCCAGCGGAATGTTGATATAAAAAATATAGGGCCAGCCACCTTGTACATTATCAATGATCCAACCACCCAGCGGTGGTCCCAAAGTCGGGCCAATGATAACACCCATTCCATAAATAGCCTGCGCCATGCCTCGCTTTTCAATGGGAAAACTTTCTGTAATGATAGTTTGAGAAGTAACTAACAAAGCACCACCGCCTACACCTTGTAAAAAACGGAAAAGAATAAGCTCATTCAACCCGGTAGCATTGCCACATAAAAAAGAACAAAGCGTAAATAACATAATGGAAGCGGCAAAATAATTTCTTCTTCCAAATTGTTGCGACAACCAACTTGTCATCGGTACAACAATGACATTCCCAATAGCATAGGCAGTAATCACCCAACCAATTTGCGAAGTGGTAACACCCAGGTTGCCTTTCATATCAGTGATGGCCACGTTGACAATGGTGGTATCTACAATTTCCAGCAATGCACAAACCACTGCTGTGATTGTAATGATGACTCTTCTTGAACCATACTCTACCAAAGAAATTGATTGCTCCATTCTGCTAATGCTTCTACTTTCTTTTTAATGAATCCAAATGCACATCGACCCGCACATTCATTCCCGGGCGGAGTTGTTGGATGAGGGTATCTTTTGTATCAGTAAATTCAATTTTCACAGGAAGCCTTTGTACAACTTTGACAAAATTACCAGTGGCATTATCCGGTGGCAATAAGGCAAATGTGGAACCGGTAGCCGGAGAAAACGAACTGACAACCGCTTCAAATTTATGACCGGGAAAAACATCAGCTTTGACAATGACTTTCTGCCCTACAATCATTTTATTCAATTGTGTTTCTTTAAAATTGCCAATGACCCAAACATTTTTACTGTGCACAATAGCGAATAAGGATTGGCCGGCTTGAACAAACTGACCCGGCTGTACATTCACCTTCGACACGATACCGTCTTGTGTGGCGGTTATGACTGTATAAGACAATAATAATTTAGCCGCTTCTACATCTACCACTCTTTGTTGAATAGCAGCATCTGCCACATTGATTTGCGTAGCCGACGCATTGCTCTGCACCGATACTGCATGGGTTTGTTCAGCAGCTTTTTTCTTTTGTTGTTGCAAAATATCGAGTTGGTTCTCGGCCAATTGTTTTTTAGCCAATGCCTGATCATATTGTTGTTGTGTTATAGAATGGTCTCGTACCAGGTTGGCATAGCGTTGATAATCTTCAGTAGCTCTGCGCAGGTTAATCTTTGCTGCTTCTATTTGTGCATCCACTTCGGCTATTGATGCCTGTGAGGTTGCAATATTTGCTTTGGATGCTTGCGTATTAGCTTTGGCACTACCCAGATTCGATTGGGCAATGGCCAAGGCGGCTTCTGCTTGTTTTACTTGGATAACAAAATCCCTGTTATCAAGTATCAACAAAGTATCTCCTTTTTTCACTTGTTGATTGTCATTTACTTTTACTTCCGTTACATACCCCGAAACCCTGGGAATAACGGGAATAATATCGCCACTGACCTGTGCATCATCCGTTTCTTCGTGATGCAAACTGTGCTGATATTTGGTGTACCCAAACCAACCACCACCGATGACAAGGATGGCAAGGATGATGATGAAAACCGGGTTTCTTTTTTTGGGTTTTGTTGTTTCGTTTTTTGTTTCCATTTCTGCTGCAATTATTATTTTACTATTTCCTGGCTTAAAATGCCGGTTGTTTGCAAAAGCTTACTATAAGCGACAAAGGCATCGGCACGGGACAATGTGTACCGCAATGAGGCTTGTAATTGTGCAACATCTGCATCTAATAATTCTGTTGTGGTAGCCAGGGCATTATCGAATTTGTTTTTGACGATTCTGTAATTTTCTTTGGCTTGTTCAAGGGCTTTGGCAAATACTTCAATTTTTTTTCTGTTACTGATTAATGCATAATAGTCTTGATTCACTTCCAGCAACGCTTTATCGTTGAGCAATGCTTCATTGGCAATCATTTGTTTTTCCCTGGCTTCTGCTTGTTCCCTTTTCGCTTTATTTTTCCATAAAGATCCAATGTTGTAAGAAACGCCCAGCCCGATATTTAATGCGTTGGTGACAGAAAACACTTTAGGAATATCGGCGGCAATGTATCCACCCGATAATTGGACCGAAGGCCATTGTTCTCCTTTTACTATTTGTACATTGGTATTGGCAGCTTTGGTTCTGAGTGAAATGGCTTCGAGGTCTTTGCGATTTTTCAATGCCAATTGCCAAAAATCATCTAAGACTCTTGTGTCTACTTCACGGGCAATGCCCGCTGTATCTAACTCCAAATCGGTAGCCACCGGCAACCCCAACATTAAATCCATATTGACATTGGCCAGTTTCAAATTATTTTCGGCATCGAGTAAACTTAATTCAATATCGGAAGTTTGTAATTCAGCTTTTAATAAATCATTGCGGGCCAGCAAGCCGTTCTTTTCCATGTTGGATAAATCTTTTTCACGGGAACGTGACTGTGCTAGGTTTTCTTTTACCAATCGAACCGTTGAATGAGCTTTAAACAAAGTGGCAAATGCCTCTATCGTTGTTTGAATGACTTCCTCTTTTTGACTCTCCACATCCAGCATTGCTGCTTTTTCCAAATATTCAGACATTTGAATTCCATAACGGATACGTCCACCCGTAAATAGAGGAAGCGACACATTACCAATGGCATACATCGCCTGGTTGGGCTTGGGTGTTTCTCCTGAATTATTATTGCCGCCGTTATTATTCCCTGATTTTTTTAAAGCTAAATTGGCAGCTGTTAAACGTAAATATGAACCGGAAAGGCTGACATCCGGCCCTCTTTTTTGCACGGCTTCTTTTAGTGCCGCCGTTGCTTCTTCTACTTTTGCCTGACTATTTTTTAATTGGTTACTATGTTTGATACTCAAGTTGATGGCTTCCTGCAAACTCAACAGTTTTTTCTCTTGTGCCTGTGCATAAAGGCCCGGCCATAAAAGGGACAAAACAATCAACTGAATTATTTTACGCTTCATTCGTTAGTATTGTTTTAAAGATTTTTTTGATGTGCTGACTTAATATCATTTGAATTTTTTTCATCAAAGCTTCCTCCGACAATCCTTGCAATCCTTGCTTCTCGGCAAAATATTGTTTCGTCATGTGGACATGATTAGCAATTCCAACCATGGTGGACATCAGCAAATAAATATTTATATCGTTTGTAAATACGCCTTTTTTCTGTCCTTCTTCAATCAGTTCCTGTATCAATAGCATATTCCGGTTTTTCAAATTGTAAATTTGAGCTATCACCAACGGGTTGCTATTTTTCATTTGCTCCCGAAGCATAATCGTATTAAAGTATTGTTGACTGGTGAGTTTATTGATATATTCATCAATTAAGGATTCCATCTTTTGCAATGGAGTCAATTCTTTATTCTGAATCATGGATTCCAATTGCAGTTTGAAAAACTCACTCCGATAAACGAAAACGGCTTCCAGGAGTTTTTCTTTGGAGCCGAAATAATATGAAATCATAGCCAGGTTGACTTCTGCTGCTTCAGCAATATCCCGCACAGAAGTACCATTGAAACCTTTTGTAGCAAAAAGTTTCTCGGCCGTATCCATAATATGAATTTGTTTTTCATTGTATTCCATCACCCCAAATTTTATTGCGGATGCAAAACTAAACAAATGTTTAATTAAAACAAACGTTTAATTAATAAAAATTTTAACACATTGATTATCAATGAAAAAAAGGAGAATTTTTATCGTTGGCTGGCAATCAGGAGGTTGAGATCGGTATATTTCAGGTTGAAACGTTGGCTCAGGTAGAAATTGGTTAAGAAGCCTTTGAACAAGTAAATGCCATTGCGCAGGTGGACACGGTGCCAGATTAAGTTTTCAAAGCCGCCTTCTTCACCGGACTCCAGTAAAAGCGGAGTCAATACATTGCTGATGGCCTGCGAAGCTGTTCGGGAAAAACCGGAAGGAATATTCGGTACACAATAATGTATCACGCCATATTTCATAAAAATGGGATGTTCGTGTGATGTAATTTCTGAGGTTTCAAAACAACCGCCTCTGTCAATGCTTACGTCAATGACAACAGAGCCGGGCCGCATATTACTCACCATTTCTTCGGTAACCACCATGGGCGTTCGGCCGGTTTGCGAATTCAAAGCGCCGACAGCTACTTCACAGGTTTTTAATTGTTTGGCCAACATACGAGGTTCTATAACGGAGGTCCATAGCCGAAAACCAATATTATTTTGCAATCTTTTTAAACGATACACACTATTGTCGAATACTTTGACAGAAGCCCCTAACGCTAAAGCTGCACGGGCCGCATTTTCGCCTACAATACCAGCACCGATAATGATAACTTTTGTTGGCGCTATGCCGGAAATTCCACCCAGTAAAACACCTTTGCCATGATTGGCAGAACCAAGATATTGTGCGGCTATCAACATGACAGCACTCCCGGCAATTTCACTCATACTCCGGACAATGGGATAAGAATTGCTATCGTCTTTGAGGTTTTCAAATGCTACCGCCGTTATTTTTTTCTTCATCATCGTTTCCATAATTTCTGCTTTCATTACAGAAATATGGATGGGTGAAATGATGACCTGGTTGAGTTGTAAAAAAGGTAAATCTTCTTCAATAATGGGAGCACTTTTTACCAAGATTGGTGCTTTAAAAACCGCTTCTCTTTCATAGACAATTTTGGCGCCTGCTTCACTATAATCTTTATCGCTGAAATGAGATGCTTCACCGGCATTGTGTTCGATCATAACCTGGTGCCCATTGCTGGCCAATAAACTAACGGCATCCGGCGTCAGGGCAATCCTGTTTTCCTGAAAAGCAATTTCTTTGGGAATGCCAATCATCATGCCTTCAGATTTGGGCTTTATGTCCAAAGTTTCTTCCAGCGGTTCATAACTGAATGAAGGACTTATTTTAGGTTTTTGCTGACTCATTAAATCGTATGCAAATTAAAGTTTAAGCGGGAAATATATCTTTCAATAAGTGTGTTTAAGGCCTTGTCAAATATACTTATTTTTTAGCGAAAAGCAGGTGACGGGTTTGTGAATTCAATACGGTTAAATAACAATGAACGGTTCCTTTTGGCAATAAAGTTGCTGCTTTTTCCGGCCATTCTACAAAACAAAAAGCACCACTATAGAAACAATCTTCCACCCCGGCTTGCAGGACTTCCGCGGTGTCTTTCAGGCGGTACAAATCAATATGAAAAAAAACGTTTTTAGCCGGCTCGTTTTGATATTCGTTAATGATAGAAAATGTAGGGCTGCTCATAGTATCTTGCACTCCTTTTGCTGCACATAATGCCTGAATAAATGTTGTTTTACCAGCACCCATTTCACCATGAAATGCAAAAACCTTTTCCGTGGGAAATAGTTGCCAGCATTTTTCGGCCGCCTCTTTTATTTCCGCTAACGTAAAATGGATTTCCATCTTTCAAAAATACAATTAATAGCAACCATGTTGTAAACATTTTCCACTTCTGAAAACCAACTTCCTGCCGCTTCAATTAATTTTGCATAATGAGCAAAGTACAATGGAAAGTAGATGGCATGGATTGCACAAGCTGTGCTATCACTATACATAAATATTTGGAGAAAAAAGGCGGACAGAATATACGGGTTAATTTCGGTACCGGTGATGTGGCTTTTGATATTGAAGATGCGGCAAAATCCAATGACCTGGCCAAAGGCATTCATCAATTAGGCTATGAAGTGCAAGCTGCTGATCAGCCCCATGCGCATCATCATACCTCAGGTAGCCGTTCTTTATTCAAAAATCATTTACAAAGATTTTGGTTTTGTTTTCCATTCACTGCTTTATTGATGTTGCACATGATTCCGGGGTTGACAATACATTGGCTGATGAATCATTGGGTACAAATGGCATTAACCATTCCTGTGTATGTTGTCGGCATGAGTTTTTTCGGACGCAGTGCCTGGAAAAGTATTCGCAATGGTATTCCGAATATGAATGTATTGATTGCCATTGGCGCCACCGCAGCTTTTTTCTATAGTTTATATGGTTCATTGACCGGGCAAGCAGAACAATATTTATTTTATGAAACAGCAGCCGCTATCATTACCCTCGTTTTCCTCGGCAATTATCTCGAAGACGTTTCTGTCAATGCGACGCAAAGAGACTTAAACAAATTAGCTAAATCGCAAAAAGTCATGGCCAACATGATTGCATTTGATGATGAACATAAAGAACAAATTTTTCCGGTAGAAAATACATCACTTCATGTCGGCGATTTGCTGTTGATAAAATCTGGTGAGCAAGTTCCCATCGATTGTAAAATCCTTTGGGGCGAAGTGGAAGTCAATGAAGCCATCATTACCGGTGAATCTATTCCCGTACATAAAACCAAAAAAGACAAACTCATTGGTGGCAGTATCATTGCAGAAGGAAGTGTGAAAGCACAAGTAACTGCCGTGGGCGATGCTACTGTTTTATCCGGTATTTTAAATATGGTAAAACAGGCACAAGGGGAAAGGCCTCCGGTACAAAAAATGGCTGACAAAATCAGCAGTATTTTTATTCCTATCGTCTTGGTGATTGCATCGCTGACTTTTATTATCAGTTGGCTTGTTTTAAAAGAATTTACACCGGCACTGATGCGCAGTGTTGCCGTTCTTGTCATTGCCTGTCCCTGTGCTATGGGTTTGGCTACGCCTGCAGCCATTGCAGTTGGTTTGGGACGAGCCGCCAAAAATGGAATTCTTTTCCGTAATGCTACAAGCCTCGAAACATTTAAAGACATCAAACGGGTTGTATTCGATAAAACGGGAACATTAACAACCGGCAATTTTCATATTGCAGGTTTTCATACAACAATAGACGAACAGACATTCAAAAAAATAGTTTTCAATTTGGAAAAATTTTCCAATCACCCGATTGCCAAAGCGATTCTCCGGGAATGGACAACAAAAGATGTGATACAATGGGAAAATATCCGGGAAATAAAAGGATTGGGTATGCAAGCAAAAGATAAAGAAGGAAACACCTGGATAGCCGGTTCATATAAAGTAGCCAAAGATTTTACAAAAGACGATACACACAATATTTATATCATCAAAAATAATGAGCTAACAGGATGGATAGATGTAAAAGATGAAATCAGGCCGGAAGCAACTTCCGTTATTCAATATTTACATCGAAAAAATATTGAAACTATTTTACTGAGTGGTGATAGCTTAAAAAACAGCGAACAGTTGGCCAATGAATTACACATTGATACCGTTATTGCAGACCAGACACCGGAGCAAAAATTAGCAAAAATAACAGCACTGGCTGCCGAACAACCGACTGCTATGGTAGGCGATGGCATTAATGATGCACCCGCTTTGGCCAAAGCCACAATTGGCATTTCAATGAATGATGCTTCACAAATTGCTATGGAATCGGCACAAGTAGTTTTAATGAATACACTTTCTTCCGGTAAATCCGGCGGATTAAATAAATTACCAACAGCACTTGGCCTGGGCAAACACACCTATATCACTATTAAACAAAATTTATTCTGGGCTTTTGCCTATAATGTGGTTGCCATTCCAGTAGCTGCATTGGGATTTTTAACACCTACAATCGGTGCTTTAGTGATGGGATTAAGCGATGTTGTATTAGCGATTAATTCGACTCGCCTATTCGTGAAAAAAGTAGTGTAAATTCACGACACGATATGGCAAAAATCCATTCCATATTAAAACAATATTGGGGGTTTGATCAATTTCGTCCGTTGCAGGAAGATATCATCCAAGCAGTGTTGCAAAATAAAGACACCTTGGCGCTGATGCCAACCGGTGGTGGTAAATCCATTTGTTATCAGATTCCGGCGATGGCGAAACCCGGTGTATGTCTTGTTATTTCGCCATTGATAGCCCTGATGAAAGACCAGGTCAACAATTTAAATAAAAAAAGTATTACCGCATTTGCAGTGTATTCCGGAATGACCCGCAAAGAAGTCATGCAAACTTTTCGGGTAGTGAGTGAAAGTAATTGTAAGTTTTTATTTGTGTCGCCGGAACGCTTAGAAACTGATTTATTCCGGGAGTATCTTCCAGGCTTTGGTATCAATCTGATTGCGGTGGATGAAGCACATTGCATTTCACAATGGGGTTATGATTTCCGGCCACCATATTTGCGTATTGCCGCCTTGCGGGAAGAATTACCAACGGTTCCTATACTGGCACTAACGGCTTCGGCTACCCCCGAAGTACAAAAAGATATTTGTGAAAAACTAAACTTCAATAATGCCACAATTTTCAGGCAATCCTTTGCCCGGCCAAACTTATCCTACAGTTGTCGGAAAGTAGATGCTAAAATCAATAAACTTATAGAAATACTTCAAAAAGTAAAAGGCAGTTCCATAGTGTATTGCAAGAGCCGAAAGCGATGTAAAGAAATTTGTGAGCTGCTTCGTTTGCAAAATATTTCAGCCGATTATTATCATGCGGGGCTTTCGCAAACAGAAAGAAATAAACGACAGGATGAATGGCTTCAAAATACAACCCGGGTTATTGTTTGTACCAATGCCTTTGGTATGGGCATCGACAAAGCGAATGTAAGAACCGTTATTCATGCCGACGTAACCGATTGCCTCGAAAATTATTACCAGGAAGCCGGCCGGGCCGGAAGAGACGGCCAAAAAGCTTATGCTGTACTCTTGTACGATGATAACGATGTACACAACTTAGACGAATGGGTCAAAATTCGTTTCCCGGATTTGGATGATATAAAAAATGTGTACCAAAGTATTGCCAATTATTTACAATTACCTGTAAATAGCGGTGCCAACGAATATTTTTCTTTCGACATTGCAGATTTTTTAAGGAAGTTTAAACTTCTTGGTTATACCACCATTTATGCTATTAAATCATTGGAACAAGAAGGCTATTTACAATATAGTGATTCGATTTTTATTCCTTCTTCCATTGTATTTACAACTGATAAATATTACCTGACCGAAATTGAAAAAACAAAACCGGCTTTATCCGAAACCATTAAAACTTTGCTCAGGACTTACGAAGGTATTTTTGACCAGCAAGTGCCGGTTTCAGAAATCGTATTGGCATCGCTAATGAAAACAACTGTTGAAAAAGTAAAAAATGAATTGACTGCTTTGCACCAACTCGGAGTCATTGATTATACACCACAAAAAGACAGCCCGCAAATATATTTTCCTGTCCATCGCATAGCCGCTGAAGACATCCAAATCAACTTTGCTGCATTGGAAAAAAGAAAGGAGCAATTCATAAAAAGAATCCGACAAATGAAAAAATATATCAACAATAATACAAATTGCCGAAGCACCATCATTGGAAATTATTTTGGCGATACCAGTTTAACCGATTGTGGCATTTGCGATAATTGCCTTCGGCAACGTAAAACAATTTTATCCAAAGATGACTTCAACAGTATTCATTTCAGGATTGTAAATATTGTAAAATACAAACCCATTCACACAAAGGATTTGCTTTTGAAACTCAATGAAATTCAAAAAGAAAAAACCTGGAAAGTGCTCAGTTTCCTGCAAGCAGAGAAAAAAATTGCAATTGATGAAACCGGAATTATCAGCTTGCAATAAATAATTTTTTAAAACAATCTTTTCCGGCTTCTGCCTCCAAGGCCTAAGACGCCTAATAAAGTTCTTACAATGGAATTGCCGGCTGTTCTTGTCATACTTTTTACAATCGGGTCATCAAAAAAACCTTTTTTCTTTTGGTTACTTGTTTTACCGGCGTCTTTTTCAGCTTTCTCTTCCTCGGCTTGTTGGGCTGCCCGTTCTTCTGCTACTGCTAATTTATCGTTGAGAATTTCGTAAGCACTTTTATTATCGACAACCTGGTTATACATAGCTGCAATTTTTGACTGGCTCACCAGTGTATCAATTTCAGCAGGTGATAAAATATCCATCCTGCTTTGTGGCGCCCGTAACATACAATGTACTAATGGCGTTGGAATTCCTTTTTCATTCAATACAGAAATAATGGCTTCACCGATTCCTAATTTCGTTAACAGTTCATCTGTTTTATAAAAGGTTGAAATCGGATAATTCTCTGCAGTCTTCTGAATCACTTTTCTATCGGCAGCGGTAAAGGCCCGCAATGCATGTTGTATTTTTAATCCTAATTGCGACAGGACAGGTGCCGGTACATCCATCGGGTTTTGTGTACAGAAATAAATACCGATGCCTTTGGAGCGAATCAATTTAACAATGGTTTCAATCTGCTCGAGCAAAACATCACTGGCTTCCTGGAATATCAAGTGGGCTTCATCTATAAACATCACCAATTTCGGTTTGTCCAAATCGCCTTCTTCCGGACTGGAACCGTATAATTCTGCCAGCAATTGCAACATAAATGTTGAAAATAATTTTGGTCTGTCTTGCAAATCCGTCACTCTTACAATAGAAACCATTCCTTTTCCATCGTCTGTTTTTCTCATTAGGTCATTGACTTCAAAACTTTTTTCTCCGAAAAATAAATCAGCCCCTTGCTGTTGTAGTTCAATGACTTTTCTGAGTATGGTGCCGGTAGAAGCCGTTGAAATTTTTCCATACATTTTTTCAATGGCATCTTTTCCTTCATCGCCGATATATTGCAATACTTTGATGAAATCTTTGAGGTCGAGTAAAGGATATTTATTGTCGTCGCAATATTTGAAAATAACGGAAACAATGCCGCCTTGTGTATCATTCAGACCTAAAATCTTGGATAATAAAACCGGGCCAAACTCGCTGACTGTGGCTCTAAGGCGAGTACCTTTTTCCTGGCTAAGTGTCAGCAATTCGGTCGGATAGGCTTTGGGTGTAAATTCAATATTTAATTTTTGGCTGCGTTCTGCAATTTTTTCATTGCTGGTACCGGCAGCGGCAATACCACTCAGGTCACCTTTGATATCCATCATCAAAACCGGAATGCCGGCATCGCTCAAACATTCTGCGATGATTTGTAAAGTTTTTGTTTTACCTGTACCGGTAGCTCCGGCAATGAGTCCATGCCGGTTCAATGTTTTAAAAGGGATTTTTACATCAGCACCGGGCACAACTGCACCATCCAACATTGCGCCACCCAATTTAAAAGAATCTGATTTGAAAGTATATCCGCTTTCTACGGTTTCCAGAAATTTTTCTTTGTCAGCCATTTGTTTAAATTTTGAGGTAATATAACTAATTATACATTTCTCCCCTTTAAAAAATAAAACCACCGCCTGCTTCCATCTTCGATCATTTTTTACGGAACAAAAATATAATTTATTCAATCCGGAAGATGTAGCTCTTTCCAACATCTACAGGTGTAGTTTTGTGAGGAACGGGAAAATAAAAGTAAAAACTTTGGTATTTTGCAGCACTGTTTTAACAAAATATTCTGTCACGATACTTGAACCCCCGAAATGCTTTATCTTTATTTGATACAAAAATAAATCACCGAACATGGAATCTACAAAATCAAAATTATTATTGTGCGAAGATGACCCGAATCTGGGTAGTGTACTTAAAAATTACTTAGAGTTAAATGACTATGAAGTAACGTTGGAACGAGACGGCCGATTGGGATTGGCTGCTTTTCAAAGAGAGAAATTTGACCTGTGCCTACTCGATGTCATGATGCCCAATATGGACGGATTTACATTAGCAGAAGAAATCAGGGATGTGGACCCCGATATTCCCCTTTTCTTTTTGAGTGCCAAAACCATGAAAGAAGATGTCATTCAAGGGTATCGCCTCGGCGCCGATGATTATATCACTAAACCTTTCGACAGCGAAGTACTTCTTTTGAAAATAAAAGCCATCCTGAAAAGAAATGAAGAGCAAAATAAAGAAAGTGAAAATAAAGAATATACACTGGCTTCCTATCATTTCAATCCCAAACTGCGACAACTAACGCATAAAGACATTACTCAAACATTGTCACCCAAAGAAAATGAATTGCTAAAAATGCTGGCAGAACATTTGAATGATTTACTACCGAGAGAACAGGCTTTAAAAAAGATTTGGGGTAGCGATACGTATTTCAATGGCAGAAGTATGGACGTGTATATTGCCAAATTGAGAAAATACCTGAAAAGTGATGACAAAATTGAAATTGTCAATATTCATGGTAACGGCTTTCGCCTCGTAGTACAGGAATAATTTTTTTTTAAAAATAAAACATTAAAAAACTGTCTTTTTAAATGACAGTTTTTTTTATGAAAATAATGTTCCGCTTTTGCCCGGCGTAGTTTTTCCGAGATGTGTATATGCTTTGGCAGTTACTTCTCTTCCTCTTGGTGTTCTTTGTAAAAAACCTTCTTGTATCAGGAACGGCTCATACACTTCTTCCAGGGTGCCGGCCTCTTCGCCTACAGCCGTGGCGATTGTAGTAATACCTACCGGGCCACCTTTGAATTTTTCGATAATCGTTGTCAGAATCCGGTTGTCCATATCATCGAGTCCATGTTCATCTACATTCAATGCCTGCAATGCATGTTGAGTGATGCCCAGGTCAATTTGTCCATCATTTAATACCTGTGCAAAATCCCGAACCCTTCGCAAAAGTCCATTGGCAATTCTCGGTGTTCCGCGGCTGCGTCTTCCAATTTCTTCAATAGCTTCCCGGGAAATACTTGTATCGAGAATACTGGCCGAGCGGTTTATAATTTTATTGAGGATGTCCGTGGTATAATATTCAAGGCGAGATTTTATGGCAAACCTCGACAATAAAGGCGCCGTTAATAACCCGCTTCTTGTAGTGGCACCAATGAGTGTAAATGGATGCAGGTTCAGTTGAATACTTTTAGCGTTTGGGCCACTATCAATCATAATATCGATGCGATAATCTTCCATGGCAGCATATAAATACTCTTCGACTACGGTACTCAATCGGTGAATTTCATCAATGAATAAAACATCATTGGCTTCCAAGCTGGTGAGTAAGCCAGCCAGATCGCCCGGTTTTTCTATTACCGGTCCTGAGGTTTCTTTTATATGCACTCCCAACTCGTTGGCAACAATTCTTGACAAGGTCGTTTTTCCCAATCCCGGTGGGCCGTGAAATAAAACATGATCCAAAGCTTCGCCTCGCAATTTTGCTGCTTTGATAAAAATGCGTAGGTTTTCTATTAGTTGATCCTGTCCCGAAAAATCAGCAATCTGTGCCGGCCGAATAGCATTTTCAAATGCCACATCTACCGATGATAAATTTTCTTTATCGCTATTTAAATTCGGGTTCGACATGTACGTTTTGTTTTTTGTAAAGCTACTTATTAATCAAATAATCTGATTGTTGGTTTTTCTACGTTGTTACATATTGGTTGAGTTGTAAAATAATATCCGGATCAGGGCATTGGGCTAACCATTGGTCTTTTTTCGAAAACTGACAGACGCCCGGAAAATCTCCTTCATAATTTTCCATGTCGAAAATAATTTGAAAATGTAAATGTGGTGGCCAATAACCATTCTCCGATGGAATACCGAAAGCGGCAAACGGCGTTCCTTTTTTTATTGTTTGATTGACTGATAAATTTTTCAATGCAGCCAAATTCAAATGACCATATAAAGTATAAAATGAAAACGTATCTATTTGATGTTGCAGAATGATGGTGGTGCCGTAATTTCCAAAACTTCCGTGAAAGGCAAAACTATGAACCGTTCCATCCAACGGCGCCATGACAGGAGTTAAAGCTTCACCCCAAATGTCGATGCCAAGATGTAAGCGCCGCGGTTCGGCATCTTCGGTGTCAAATACTTTACTTCTCTGATAAATGGTTCGATGCTCAGCATAACCTCCTATTCCAAATTTGGCTTTTTGTTCATGCAACAACCGGGTGATGTAAGCAGAAAATAAATCTGTATCATTCAAAATTGTGGCATTCAAATTTTTATTTTGGCTGGTAAAATCAAGTTTGCACAACCTTTCTTCCGACGCATTAAAAGGAACAACCGGGTGAAATCCATGTTGCTCCTGCTGAATCAAGTCTATTTTTTCTTCATTTGTCATCATATCCTGTAAAGATAAAATGTTCAGGCTGAATCTTTCTACTGACAACAAAAGCGTTAAATCAATGACGGAGAAAATAAACCGCTGTTCCTTTCGTTATTTTATAAAGTACTTTATGAGGAAACCCCATTGGGCAAAATGGCTTCTTTCTTTTTTCATTATTAGTTTATCTTCTTTTTCTGCTGCGGCACAAATGATTACCGGCGTTTGGAAAGGAAAAATGAATGGCCAGAAAGTTGAAATTAAAATCATTCAAAAAGGTGATAGCCTTACCGGCACTTCCTATTATTTCGAATCGGCGAATAACTATCGCCGTTATACTATTCGTGGTTATTTTGATCAACAAACAAATGAAGCCATCTGGTGGGATGATCAACTCATTGCCGAAAAATCTACTCGTTTCAGTTTACTAAAACCCGGAAAAATCCCTTTGTTGGCGAATGCAGATTTTAATTGTCCCGGCAGTGGCCGCATGATGCTCGATGGAAAAGTTGCAGACAAAGCATCTCATAAAACGAAAGGAAATGTACACCTCGATAAAATTCCGGCAACAGATTTCTCTGATGAATGGGATTTTGTGATTGATAATTATACGATAGGTGCAAATGACCCTGTTCTTATTGACAGTATCAATCAAATTGCTTTCACGAAACCTATTACGAAACCCGAACCGGCCATTCGTAAATCGCCACCTGCTTCGGGTGATAATACAGTTACGATTCATTCTGACAAAACCCTGCCTTCTCAAAAAGCAAAACCAACAACTATTTCATCTGCTCCTGTCGTTCCATTAGCAGTTTCGCCTACGGCACTTAGTATCCAGGAAAAATATACCCGCCGTACAAAAAGATTTATCAAAGAAATTCCTATCAGTGGAGATTCCATTGAACTTCGATTTTATGATAATGCAGAAATTGATGGCGATTCCATTTCTCTTTTTTTAAATGACCAATTAATTTTTGAGCATATCCGATTAGCGGCACAACCGTATGTGATTAAATTGTCATTGGCCAATCTGAAAGATGTAAATGAACTCACAATGGTAGCTGAAAACCTGGGCGCCATTCCTCCGAATACTTCCTATATGATTGCCATAGTGAATGAACAACGATTCGATGCTTACCTGGCCAGCAATGAAGGAGAAAGTGCCATGATACGTTTCAAAAAAATAAAGCCCTAAAAAAAACACTCTCATTCGTTGTCGAATGAGAGTGTTATATATTCACTCAAAAGTTATTCTCGGTTATCTGTTCACGATAATCTTCCGGGCACCTACCAAGCGGCCGTTCTCACCTCGCACTTCTACCATATAAGTACCATTCGCAATCACGCCACTGCCGTTGATGTTGACATGGACTGTCGTGTATGGTATCGTCGTCAACGTCTTACGCTGGTACACTTCGGCTCCCTTCTCGTCAAAAACTCGTACCGTTACCTGCTCATTGCTCGTATTGTAGAACCGTACATCAAATACGCCCGGATTCGGTACAGGATATACCCATATCTTCTCCGATGGCAAGGCCGTAATCGCTATACTGGATGAGGTCATTACACAACCATTCGCATCCGTATAGACAACATGGTATGTTCCCTGGTCGCTTACCGTTAAGCCCGGCAATGTATTGCCACCGGCGCCAGGTATCACACTGCCATTCTTGTACCAAACATAACTACCACCCGATGGTATCGTCGTCGCCGTAATCGTCAATACCTGTGTCGGCAATAAAGCCGGTGGTATCGAAGTACTCAAATGTACCGTCGGCAATGGATTC
>JAGQWM010000002.1 GCA_020437365.1 Chitinophagaceae bacterium
GTTCGCCATTGCCATTACTGGTGCATGGTGGCCCGGGCCGTGCCGGCGGCGGTGAGGAGATGGGCGGTTTGAGAGGTGTAAAACATTATTTGCAGCGAACAGCATTGCAAGGGTCGCCTTCAACCATTACAGCCATTACAAATGTTTATCAACCCTATGCCAAAGGCAAAGACCCGGGCAAGCATCCTTTCAAAAAATATTTTGAAGAACTGTCCATCGGAGATCAGCTTATTACAGAGAAAAGAACTGTAACGGCCGATGATATAGATCGTTTTGCCGACATTAGCGGCGACCATTTTTATGCGCATATCCGTACAACTGATTTCAATGGAACCATGTTTGAAAAACAAGTGGCACATGGTTATTTTATAATGAGTATGGCTGCAGGTTTGTTTGTCGATAGTTATGAACTGAATCCGGTTTTATTGAATTACGGAATCGATGAATTAAGATTTACAAAACCTGTTTATCCCGGAACGGAAATTTATATCCGGTTTACCTGCAAAGAAAAATTATTGAATGATAAACGAGTGGTTGACAATCCCGAAGATTTTAAAAGGGGCGACGATATTGAAAAAGGCATTGTAAAATGGTATGTGGAAATGTTGGATACCACCGACGATCCGATAGTGGGTGTGGCTACTATTTTAACCATGGTAAAAATGAAAAAACAATAAATGAATTTGTATGAAAGAAGCGTATGTAAAAACGGATATTGAAAAAGAAATCGGCATCATTGAATTTTTTCATCCGCAAAGCAATTCACTGCCGGGTAATATTTTAGCGCAGCTAACGACTGCTATACAAGAAGCCGGCAAGAATGAAAAAATCAAAGTCGTCGTGTTGCAATCGGCTGGGCGCAAAGCTTTTTGTGCCGGTGCTTCTTTTGATGAGCTGGTAGCCATCGAAAATAAAGAAGACGGATTGGCTTTTTTCAGTGGCTTTGCCAATGTTATCAATGCAATGCGGCAATGCCCGAAATTTATCATTGGCCGTATTCACGGAAAATGTGTGGGTGGTGGTGTTGGCCTGGCTTCGGCGGTCGATTATGCTATTGCCAAAGAAGGTGCCGGCATAAAACTCAGTGAATTATCAGTCGGTATTGGCCCTTTCGTTGTGGGGCCTGCTGTAGAAAGAAAAATGGGAAAAGCTGCTTTTGCACAACTCTCTATTGATGCTACAACCTGGCGAAGTGCCAATTGGGCAAGAGGCAAAGGATTGTATGCAGAAGTTTATCCCGATACCGATGGTATGGATGAATCTATTAAAAGATTGGCAGAATCATTAGTAGAATCGAATCCTCAAGCAATGGCAGAATTGAAAAAAACATGCTGGCAAGGCACCGATCATTGGGATACACTGCTTGCAGAAAGAGCAGCCATTAGTGGCGAATTAGTGCTGAGTGATTTTACCAAAAAAGCCATTCAACAATTCAAAAAGAAATAATTCACTACAGGATTAAATATTCAAACCGCCACAAACACTTAATGTTTGTCCAGTAATATACGAACTTAAATCGCTGGCCAGAAACAAACAGGCATTGGCAATATCTTCCGGCGATGCAAATTTTCCGAGTGGAATGCCGGCTTTATATTTATCAGCTGCTTCGCCTTCTTTTAAATAACTCGTCATATCTGTTTCTACAAAACCCGGAGCTATGGCGTTGCACCTGATATTCCGGCTGCCCAATTCTTTGGCTACACTTTTTGTAAAACCAATGATACCGGCTTTGCTGGCGGCATAACTACTTTGGCCTGCATTACCGATTTCTCCAATGATAGAACTCATATTGATAATAGAACCGGCTTTGGCTTTCATCATCGGGCGGATGATTTGTTTGGTCATATAAAAAACACTATTCAGGTTTACTTGCATCACATCGTTCCACTGCTCGGGTGTCATGCGGAGCAATAAATTATCTTTTGAAATACCGGCATTATTGACACAGATATCAACTGTGCCAAATTCTTTTAATACATCGGCTACAAAACTTTCGCACTGTGCAAAATCTCCTGCATTGCTCTGATAAGCTTTGGCTTTTACGCCGGCATCATTCAATTTTTTTTCTAATGCAGTAGCTTTTTCGGCGCTGCTGTCACTGACGTACGTGAAGGCAATTTGGGCACCTTGTTCTGCAAATTTGATGGCAATTCCTTCACCAATGCCACGGGCGGCGCCGGTTATAATAGCAACTTTTCCTTCGAGTAATTTCATAATATTTGGTTTTACATGTTTTTATTCATTGATAAAATTTCTTCAAAAATTGTTCTTTCATTGGAAAGGCGTGGCACTTTATGTTGGCCACCCAATTTTCCTTTGGCTTTCAACCAGGCATTGAACAATCCTTTTTTTGCAGCATGAACGACCGGCATTCGCAAGGCAATATTTTTATAACGTTTGGCTTCATAATCGCTGTTGATGTCTTTCAAAGCAAGGTCGAGTTCGGTCGTAAATTGTTCCAAATTACCCGGAGCTTTTTCAAATTCAATCAACCATTCATGGGCACCATTTGTAGCATCGGAAAAATAAGCCGGTGCAGCCGTATAATCATTTACAATAGCTCCGGTTTTTTCGGTAGCCAGGGCAATGGCTTTATCTGTATTGTCCACAATGACTTCTTCGCCAAAAGCATTGATATAATGCTTTAACCGTCCCGAAACTTTAATTCTGAAAGGCTGTAACGAAGTAAATTGAATGGTATCGCCTAACAAATATCGCCACAATCCTCCGTTGGTACTGATGATGGGTGCATAATTTTTTCCCAGTTCTACTTGTTGTAAACTGATGGTCTGCGGTTCTTTTTTTCCATATTCATGCACGGGCATAAATTCATAAAAAATACCATGGTCGGTAAATAATAACATACCATCATCGCCGGGCGTTTCCTGTGCTGCAAAAAATCCTTCACTGGCATTATAAGTTTCCAGGTAATTGATTTTTCTACCGATAATTTTTTCAAATTGATTTTTATAAGGTGTAAATGAAACACCGCCATGCATATATAATTCAAGCGATGGCCATACTTCACCAATCGTTTGCTTTCCCGTTTTTTCTAAAATTCTTTTGAAAAGCACCAGTGTCCAGGTGGGCACACCGGAAACAGAAGTGACGTTTTCGGTTATAGTGGTATCGGCAATTTTTTCTATTTTACTTTCCCATTCGTCCATGAGTGCAATACTCAGGCCAGGTGTTCTCAACCATTCGGCCCAGAAAGGAGAGTTTTGAAATAAGACTGCACTCAGGTCGCCATACTTGGCTTCTTTATTGAGTGGATTAATGGTATGGCTACCGCCAATGAGTAGCCCTTTTCCGGTGAGCAATTCTGCTTCGGGTTTAAATTTATAATACATGGACAACACATCTTTGGAAGCTTTAAAATGTCCGTCCTCGAGGCTTTCGTCGCTGATGGGAATAAATTTACTTTTATCGCTAGTAGTACCGCTGCTTTTGGCAAACCAATAAATAGGTGTATTCCATAAAATGTTTTGTTCGCCTTGCATGATTCTTTCTATATAAGGTTTCAGGTCGTTGTAATCTTGTATGGGTACTGCATTTTTAAAATCACGGACGTTGAATAGTTCTGTAAAATGATATTTTCTACCAAATTCCGTGTATTGTGCAGCAGTTACCAAATCCTGCAAGACCTCTCTTTGTGCATCGACGGGATGTTGTTTCCAGGCTTCGATGCGCCACAACCGCATCCGGGCCAATGATGATATGGCAGGGGAAAGTATTTTCATTGATAGTGGAAAAATAGAAAATTTGAGGCAATGAAACCATAAAAACTTCCAGTATTTACAACCTTATTCGTAGGCCAATAAAATTTTTGCTTTTAAAGCTTCTTTTAATTCGTTCGGAATAAAAGCATGGGCAATGGCTTCGAGATTACAACGGAGAAAATGATTTTTATTCCACTGGAAAATAGTTTCCATCACTTGGTATTCATGCGTCAGTGTAACGGGTGTTACCGTCCTGGAATCAGTATTGATGCTCATCGACACACCGGCATGATAAATTTTATCGGCTGCATGATGGTCAATGGTCGCAAAAACATTGGTTTGAATATTGCTGGTAGGACAAACTTCTAAATGAATATTTTCTTTTCTCAAATAATCCAGTAAGGAATTGTCTTCTGCACTTCTTGTGCCATGCCCGATTCTGGAAGGATGAAAATGGCCAAGTGTTTCTCTAACACTTTCGGGACCGCAGGCTTCACCGGCATGTGCCGTGCAATGAATATTTTTTTCGTGGGCATAGCGATAGGCTTTTACATGATTGGTAACCGGAAACCCGGCTTCATCACCTGCAATATCAAATCCAACGACGTTTTTATCCCGAAATGCTTCGACCAGCTTCACCGTTTGCATACTTTGTTCTTCAGAGTAATGTCGGAGTGTACATAAAATAAGACGGGCTTCTACACCGGTAGTTTGCATGCCTTTCGTCAATGCATCATTCACCGTTTGTACCACTTCTTCGGCAGACAATCCTTTTTCGAGGTGGAGCAATGGAGCAAAACGGATTTCTGCATACAAAACATTATCTGCTTTTAATTGTTCCAGCAAATCGATGGTGACGAGTGTTAATTGTTCTTTTGTTTGCATCAATTCGGCACCTCTTACGGCACGGTTCAGGTAATCGACCAGGTCGGTGCATTTGGGCGGAGCGGTAAATGATTCGTGGTATTCTTTTTCCGTAATGGCAGGATTGATTTGTTGAACCACTTTGTAACTGAGGCTGCAATCAAGATGAAGATGTAATTCTATTTTTGGAAATGAGATAAAATTCATGGTTATAGTCTGATAAGAAATCTATTATTGGGCTTCATGCCTAGCTTCATCATGCAAATAGTCTTTGCGTTTCAATTCAAAATTACGGCCGAGGTATAATCTTTTTACTTCGTCATCTACGGCCAGTTCTTCTGCTGTACCGTGTTTATAAATTTTACCTTCTATCATCAGGTAAGCCCTGTCGCAAATGGATAAAGTTTCGGTTACATTATGATCTGTGATGAGGATGCCGATATTTTTTAATTTCAACCGGGCTACAATGGATTGAATATCTTCGACTGCAATTGGGTCTATCCCGGCAAACGGTTCATCGAGTAAAATAAATTTTGGATTGACAGACAAGGCCCTGGCGATTTCAGTTCTTCTTCTTTCGCCACCGCTCAATACATCGCCATGACTTTTACGCACATGCTCCAGCCGGAATTCTTTTAAAAGCGATTCGAGTTTATCTCTTTGTTCTTGTTTGGAAAGGTTGGTCATTTCCAGGATGGCGGCGATATTATCTTCCACACTCAATTTGCGAAATACCGATGCTTCCTGTGGCAGGTAGCCAATGCCTAATTGAGCTCTTTTGTACATAGGCAGTTTCGTTACATTTTCGCCATTATAAAACACGGTGCCTTCGTCAGGTTTTACCAAACCAACTACTTGGTAAAAAGAGGTGGTTTTACCGGCGCCGTTAGGCCCCAGCAAACCAACGATTTCTCCTTGTTCTACCGTAAAAGATACGTCATTGACCACCTTGCGGTTGCCATATTTTTTGACCAGGTTTTTGGTTTCTATTGTTACTGACATCCATACAAAAATAAGGTTTGCCCAATGATTATTTTTCTATTCAATTTATTTAACCATGTTTTGACTAATGCGTTAGATTTGCAGCCAATGAAAGTAATCGACCACATTAAAGAAGCAAACGGTACATTAATCTCTTTTGAAGTGTTGCCGCCAATCAAAGGCAAGGGCATTGAAGCATTGTATAATCACCTGGATCCATTGATGGAGTTGCATCCTTCTTTTATCAATGTAACCTACCATCGGAGTGAGCATATTTTTAAAAAAAGAGCGGACGGTTCTTTTGAAAAAGTGATTATCAGAAAACGGCCGGGAACGGAAAGCATTTGCGCCGCTATCATGAACCGGTACAAAGTGGATACCGTACCGCATTTAATCTGTGGTGGGTTTGATATCAACGAAACCGAAGATGCCTTAATCAATCTTCGGTATTTGGGAATTGACAATGTATTGATTCTTCGTGGTGATGCTGCCAAAAATGAATCTGCTTTTGAACCCGAGCCGGGCGGACACCGATATGCTTCGGACTTATTAAAACAAGTCGTGAATTTAAATGCCGGTGTTTATTTACAGGATGAATTGAAAAATTCGCACAAAACAGATTTCTGTATCGGTGTTGCCGGTTATCCCGAAAAACATTTTGAAGCTCCCAATATGGAATCAGATTTAAATTATCTGAAAGAAAAAATTGCTTTGGGTGCCGATTATATTGTTACACAAATGTTTTTTGATAATGCCAAATATTATGCATTTGTAGAAAAATGCCGAGCCATTGGTATCAATGTGCCAATTATTCCCGGCTTGAAACCGGTCTATACGAGAAAACAACTGAACAATATTCCCAAAACTTTTCATGTCGATTTGCCCAATGAATTAGCCAAAGAAATGATGAAGTGTAAAAGCGATGAGGAAATTGAAAAACTGGGTTCGGAATGGCTATTGATGCAATCAAAAGATTTGAAGAAAAACGGCGTGCCGGTATTGCATTATTACACCCTCAGCCGTCCCGATATTGTGGGCAATATTGTAAAGCAACTTTAATCCTGTGTTAGTGTAATATTTTATCCAGTTCTTTTTGGTGAATGGTAACAGGATATTTTTTTCGGAGTTGGCGATCCAGGTTTTCTTCCAATGTTTGTTGATACATATTCACTAACATCCCTTTCGATTCTTCAAAACTTCTTGGCGTTGGCTTATCAAATACTTGCAGAATGTAAGCAAATGAAGCTGAATTGTCGCTGATGTGTACCACCGGTTTTGTCAACAGGCCTTTTGTAGGTGTTGTGTTTTTCAAACTTTGAATCTGCGACCATTCGAGCCTGGAAGAATCAACAATAATTTGATTGCTGTATTTATCTACAATGGCCCGCCAATCAATCGGGTCTTTTTGAATCAAAGCATGCGCCGTGTTTGCTGCCGACAGGCTGGTACAATAAAAAATAATGGCATCAACGCTTTTCCCCCACTGAAACTTGCTTTTATTTTTTTGATAAATCTCTTGCAATGCCGACAAGTTGGTTTGGGCTTTATTCCAGATTTCACGTTGCATCATTTCAAAAAATAAATTGCCATCTTTGAATTCTTTCATCTGGCTGCCGAATTTTTCATTGTATTTTTCTAAATGTGACTGGTAATAGTCGAGCATGGATTGCTTGAAGAAATTATTTTTGACCGTTACCAGGTTTTCTGGTCCGCTGCCGTCTTTTTTAAAACGATGTGTTTGGGCATATTTTATCCAATCGCCAATGGTCAGGGTAGAATCGCCAATAGTTAATAAAGGATCCGTAGATTGAATTTTCCGCCCGGCTGGTGGCATTGGTTTTTTATTCAAAATGCTATCGGTATAGCTCCAAAGCAGTGGATCGGGTATGGGATAGTTTTTCATCCCGATTTTATTTTTGACAATATCAAATATAAAATCCTGCGAATGATCCCAACGGCTGTCGGCTTTTATTTTTTCCTGCAAGGCCAATTTGTTGGCTTCGTTCTCAGCATCGCTGACAACCGGCGTTACCGCAATTCTTTTGACAATATGCCAACCGTAAGCCGTTTTAAATGGCCGGCTGATAGCACCGTCTTTTTTAAGGGTTGCTAATTTTTCTTCGAAGGAAGGTGCATACATTCCCACAGAAATTTCCGGCATGTTGCCATTATTATTGGCCGTTATATAATCATTGCTGAAGGTTGTAGCTAATTTCGAAAAATCATCGCCGGCTTGTAAGCGGTCGTACAATGAATCGGCAAGCTGTTTCATTTTTTGTTGGCCGGCAGCATCGATGCCTGGAGGAAAAGCCAGTAAAATTTGTTGTGCTTTTATTTTCCCCATGGCTTTTCGTTCTCCTAAATTTTTGAAAATATGATACCCGGCATGCGAAGCCACTACTGTTGAGTATTTTCCTACCGGTGTAGCATATACGGCATTTTCAAATGGATAAGGCAGGGAAAAAACAGTAATATATCCTATGTCGCCGCCATTTTTATTAGATGTTGTATCGTCTGACAATTCCTTGGCCACTTGCAGAAAGTCATCGCCTTTCTGTAAGCGTTGTAAAACAAGGTCTCTTTTTTTATCGGCTGCCGCTTTATTATTGAATCCGTTTTTATCCTGGAAAGCGATAAAAATATGTGCTACATGAATATCTTTCTGGCTGCGCTGAAAAGCTTCAGTGGTAAGCCGGTTCAATAAATCCTGGTCATGCATGTACTTCCCTGAAATTTGCGACCGCAGGTTAGCCATTTCTGTTTTGATTTGTGATAAAGTATCATAACCACGAACGGTGGCTTCATGTATTTTTAATCTTGAATTGATATACAGTTCCAAATAATCCTGTATGGCCTTTGTTTTGTTTTTTGTAACAGTTGGATTGTTTTTTTGAAAGGCTTTTAGAAATTCCTGTACTGATACTTTTTGATGATCGAAACTAAAAAGCGTTTGTGCCTTTGTGTTAGCCGATAATAAGGCCAACAGGCAAATAATAAAAGTAATTTTTTTCATGGTTATACAATTTCGGAATTGGATTATTCTTTTTTCAATTTTAATTGCAGGATATCGTCGATTTGTTCAAAGGTTAATTTTTTAGCGATGATTCTTTTGTCTTTGTCGAGCAGGTAAATGGTGGGAAAAGAAAGCACATCATACAATTGTGAATAACCCGGAATGTTATTATCTGTCCTGGCTTTGTCGGCTTCTTTTGAATAATACACTTGTGTCCATCCTTCGATGTGATGTTCACTTATAAAATTTAACCAGTCTTTTTGGGTGCCATCGGTTTCTTTGGCTACGGAATAAATGCTTACGCCTTCGGCCTTCCATTTGTGTTGGTAAATGGAATCTATTTTCGGTAATATTTCCTTGCAATGCCCACACATTGGGTCCCAAAAAATGACGACAGTAAATTTGGCAGAATCTTCGTACAAAGCTTTCATATTGCCGGTAGAATCGGGCAAAAGAATGTCTGCTGCCGGATCGCCCATGATATTGGCCATTAAACTATATGCCCTGTCGGTAATCATTTTTTTGCCACCGGCAGAAAGCCAAGAATATTCTTTATGTGCAAAATAATTTTCAAATAAATGCAAGAAGACAGCATCTTCCCACATGTATTTTTGATTCAGGTAGCGGTTCACAAACCTGATTAATAAATACCTCGTCATTTCCGGATTGATGCTGGCAGTGCCTAACATCCAATCCATTTCCTGGATAACAGAATCGGGCCGCATCGAAACAATTTCATTAAAATATTTGTTGAGCTTGTCTTCAAAAAATGTGGTGTAAGCCAGCCGGCTGTCGTAAAAACTAACACCATCCCAATAATGTTCTTTGTAATAATACCATGAATCAATGGAGTCTTTTTTATTTTTTGGATCTTTTAATCGGCCGGTCAGTACCGGTTCTTTCATACATTGGAAGAAAGCCGTTAACATACTGTTCGGATATTTTTTAATAAAATCGGACCGGTAGGATGAAATATCGCTGTCCAGTGTTTCCAATTTTTTACGAATGGCCAGTGAATCTTTTTTACTAGTAGTCGCTTTATAAATTTTGCGCAGCGAATCTATTTTCCCGCCTTTTGCTTCCATGTAATGTTGGTATTGTAAAAACAAAACATTGTCGGGAGAATTTTTAAATTCAATTTTATTTTTAAGCGTTGCCGTATCGGCTATTACAGAAAAATGTTGTTGCTTGTCAATAAGGATTTCAAAAAAACCTGTTTTGTTGGGATAGCCAATCAGGTAAATACCGCCGTTTAAATATTCCGGCCCTTTAAAAACCGCCTCACTTTTTTCATTCAGCATAGCGGAATCAACGATTGGATATGATTTGCCAAAATAATGACCCAGGTAAATGTATTGGTTGGTAAAAGGTTTGAAAGTAACTTTTATTTCATATCCTGAATCGGCTTGTGCATGGATAGAATTGATACAGAAAAAAAATCCGGCGATAAGCCCAAAAACTCGTTTCATTTGATACCATTATTTATAAAAAAATCTCAACTTATTGTCATAGCCTTTTGGGAAAAGGGCGAAAGCAAAGGTATAAAACTGTCTGAAAAACAATAACACTTCGAGCCCCAAGGTTTTGTGAAGAAGCAATGATAGGCCAATTCGTTGCTTTGTGTACGTTATTTGCCTTTCTCTTTGACTCTTTTTTTTCGGGTGGCCAACAATTGGGTTTTGCGGATTCTCAACCGGCGTTGTGCATTTTCTACGGCCTTTAAAATGGCATCTTCAAAAATCACGGCACTGGCTTTTACATACTCATCGCGGCCGGGAATACGAATATTGATACTGCATTTAATGATTTCTTTGCTTTTTCGGCTTTCTTTCTCTAGCGTAATTTCAATTGAATTGATGCCGGGATATAATTTTTCCAGTTTACTGATTTTCGATTTGATAAATTCTTTCAACGAAGGGCTGGGCCTGAAATCGGGGGTTTCAATTACAAATTTCATAGTTCTTTTTTTTATAAAGGTCTGAAAAATAAATCGTTCAATTTTTGGATTTTTTACCTTTTAGCCGATTCTGGCTACATCTGTATATTTGCAGACCTTTGGATTGACGTTCGATTAAAAATTACAATATGAAGTTTTATAATTTATTGATAAAATACAGACTCTGGATAGGATTGTTATTGGCGGCATTAGGCGGATATGTCAATTATACCGGAAGTTTCTGGCCTGCATTTCCTTTATACCTTGTGGGTTTGATATTAATAGCCGGGCATATTTTTTTCGGGCCCTTGCGATTGATCCAGGAATATATGGAAAATGGCGATGTAGAAGGTGCTGAAAAAATATTAGCATCTGTGAAGTTTCCCAATTTATTGTACAAACCCATTCGCTCGGTGTATTATACATTGAAAGGGAATATTGCCATGATGAAAGAAGATTTTGACGGTGCCGAATCAATGATGAAAAAAGGGTTGGACCTGGGCATGCCAATGAAAGAAGCCGAAGGCGCCAGCATGTTGCAAATGGGCATGATGTACATGCAGAAAAATCAATTGAAGCAAGCCGAAAGTTATATACGAGGTGCCATTCGTAAAGGATTGCCCGATAAAGAAAATGAAGCCGCAGCTTATTTACAAATGTGTAGCTTGATGATGAATAAAAGAGAATTCAGGGCGGCCAAAGATTTTTTTAGAAAAGCGAAAAAACTAAAACCTACAACGCCCCAAATTGTAGATCAGATTAATCAAATCGAAAAATACATTTCCCGTATGCCCGGTTAGTGGAGAATGCTTTAGGTCTTCTTTTTTGATTTTTTGCCGAAGGCAATTAAAATAGCCGGCAACAATACCAGGTTGGTAAAAGTAGCTGTTATTAATGTAAGCGATGTCAACCAACCCAATGCTTTGGTGCCATCAAATCCACTCAGGCAAAAGATGATAAAACCCGCTATCAATACCATCGATGTATAAATAATGCTGATACCGGTACGATGAATGGTGCTGATAACAGTAGCCCTGATATCATATTGATTACCCGGCAAGTCCTGTTTGTAATTCACTAAAAACCGAATGGTAATATCTATGGCAATACCCAAAGCCACACTAAAAACCAGGACGGTAGAAGGTTTTAATGGCATACCCAGCCAGCCCATCAGTCCGGCAGTAATCATCAGCGGAATGATATTGGGAATAAATGACATCCATAAAATACGGGCAGAGCGAAACAAGTACAACATACAAAATGCAATAAGAATAAATGCCCAAAGAATACTATCCGTCAATCCATTAATGATGAAACGATTGCCTTCTAAGAAAGTCACACTCGTACCGGTGAGTTGCACATTATATTTTTCTTTTGGAAATAATTGGTCGGCTCGTTGCTGAATGCTGTCAAGGATGTGTGGCAATTCTTCACTGCCTACGTCTTTCATGCTGGCACTGATACGGGCTTTTTGTTTGCTGCTATCCATAAAACTACTGACCAGTTTTACAAATGAATTTTTCTTTTCTCCGTCACCGGATTTAAAGTTGAGGTATTTTTTCAATGCCGGTAAATCATACTGCGTCGGCATAGAATAACTATTGCTGTCGCCTTCAAAAAAAGCTTGTTTGGCAAATTTTAATCCATCGATGATACTCAATGGCCGGCCGATTTCAGGAAAGGATGCAATGTATTGGGTCAGCGAATCTAGCTTTTTCAAATTTTTGTAATTGCGGGACACGCCATATTTCTTTTTTGTATCTACAATGACTTCCAGGGGCATAACGCCTTTGAAATTGGATTCAAAAAACCGAAGGTCAGTGTAAATTTTATCCGATTTGGGCAAATCATCAACAATATAACCGAGGGCTTTCAATTGAAAAATACCGGCAATAGCTACAATGACAACGCCAATGGACAACCGAAAAATTAATTTGCGGTTATTCAGCGACCATGATTCCAGGCGAAACAGCCAACGTTGCAATCTGGGGTTTTGTAAATACCGGGTGTGCCTTGTTTTGGGCGATTGTAAAAAACTAAGTGTCGTCGGAATGAAAATAATGGAAATGAAAAACAATGAAAAAATACACAGGCCGGCTACAATACCAAATTCTTTTAAGATTTGACTTTGCGTTAACGCAAAAACAGCAAAACCAATGGCTGCGGCCAGGTTGCAAAATAAAGTGACGATACCCATTTTTTCGACCATCATCACCAATGATTTTTTCTTGTCGCCGGTTTCGTTATACGACGTATGAAATTTATTGAAAAAATAAATGCAATTGGGAATGCCAATTACCACTATCAACGGAGGAATCAGTGCGTTTAAAATGCTAATCTTAAATCCCATCATTTCAATAATGGCAAAACTCCAGACGACGCCAATGAAAACAACAACCAAAGATAAAAACATGGCACTGAATGACCGGAAGCATAATAATAAAATCAACGCCGATAAAATAATGGATGCAATGATGAACAACCTCATTTCCCGCACAACCCTTACCGTTAGTTCGGTTCTTATTTTGGGCAACCCGCTTTTATATACTGTCAGTTGATGCGCTTCGCCAAATTGATTGGCAATATTTGAAATTTGTTTGACGATGTCAATCCTTCCTTTGGACGACATTATTTTTTTATTGATACGAATACCCATCAACCAGGCGTTCGTTTGTGGATTGTAGAGAAGGTTTTTATAAAAAGGCAGCGATTTAAAAACAGCAGCGGCCGAGTCTAATTCCACCTGCGTAAGTTTTCGTCTTGGAAAAATCGAGTCGGCTTTGAGAGCTCCGTTCGTACTGTCTCTTACTAGGTTGATAGCTGTAGGAATGCTGATAATATCATCAACATTATTTATTTTTTTTAAATCTTTTTCAAGGTTTGCGTAATCGTTGAATAACGAAGCAGTAAAGAATTTTTCTGTTTGAATGCCCAACACAAATAAATTTCCATCGTCGCCAAAATTTTTCCTGAAATCCTGGTACGCTTTATATTTTGGATTGTCGATGGGAATGGCTCTTGAAAAATCATAACTCAACTGTACATGCATGGCACGGTAGCCCATAAAAACTGTAATGCCGGTAAGTATGATTAATAGCGGTATGCGAAAACGTAAAATTGACTTTCCGAGTTGTTGCCACATAAGCAGGTGAAGTGTGATAAAGCACAAAGAAAAGCAAATTTCAAGTTTTTATTGCGCTGAAATTAAAAATAAATCAACTGTGAAGCATTTGGCTGGTAAAATGAACCGTAAGAAGTTGCATCTTTGCAGCCATTGTAATGTAAAATTTCATGGCGGGCAATATTCATAAAACAAAAGGTATCGTATTGCGTACAGTAAAATATGGCGAAACGAGCCTGATTGTTTCCATTTTTACGGAACAATTCGGCGTGCAATCTTACATTATCAATGGTGTGAGAACTTCGGGAAAGAAAGGTGCCGGAGCCGCCAATTTATATCAACCTGCGGCGCTATTGGATTTGGTGGTGTATTATAACGAGCACAAACACCTGCATCGCATCAAAGAAGCCAAGTGGCATTTACTGTATCAGCATCTTTTGACAGATGTGCACAAAAATGCAGTAACCGTTTTTATGATTGAATTGCTCACTAAATGCCTGAAAGAGCCGGAAGAAAATACAGCACTTTTTCATTTTGTGGAAGATGCTTTATTGGAATTGGATAAAAGTGAAACGGCAGTGATGTCCAATATGCCTTTATTCTTTTCACTACAATTGGCACATTTTTTTGGATTTAAAATTGATGATAATTACAGTCAGTCCCGGCCGTATTTGGATTTACAGGAAGGTTCTTTTGTAGCTACACAGCCTTCGCATCCATATTTCATGGAAGCAGAAGCCGCTGCCATTACTTCGCAGTTTTTAAAAGTCATGCAAACAAATGAATTGGCGACTATTCGGCTCAATCATTTATTCCGGCGGCGATTATTGCAGGGATACGAAACGTTCTATCGGTTACATATAGCCGAATTTTCAAACCTGAAGACGTTGCCCGTTTTAAGAGATATATTAAATTAATTTTTCAGCTGCCGACAAATCCTTTTTTACACATACAATTCCCGGCTTTGTATGTTGGCGAAAATGGCCGAAAGTTTTTTCCTTTTTTAATGCAGCCGCTCCATTGCCGGTGGCAAAAGACAATATTTCTTCCAGCGGTATTTGTGGAAAATGTTGGTGAACTTCTTGCATTTCTTTCACAATACTCAATTGCCAGTTGCTGCTATAACTGTCTGTTCCGAGGACGACACGGCAATTTTGCCGTAAAAACATATCAATGGGCGGTACTTTATTTTCGATGTACAAATTGGCATTGATGCAAATACAATATACCAACTGCAATTTGTTTTGTGCCGCATAGTCATTGGCCCAAACAACTTCATCTTCCGTCATACAAGTGTTGTGTACCAAAAAAATAGTTTGGCCATTATTGAAATAAGGTAAAACGGAACGGATACTGCTTTTACCCGTAACGGGGAATGGCGATTTTTCCAGCCCAAAAATTTTGAACAATTTAAGATAATCGCCACCGCCGGTTTCGTACAAAACATTTTCTGCCGGATGTTCTTGGTTGTGGATAGATATCACTTTACCCTTTGTTGCAGCATTAATGTATTCAAATGTTTTAGGGCTAATGGAGTAAGGTGCATGAGGCACCAATGAAGTACGATGTTGTAATGAACATTCCGAAAGGCCTTTTTTTAATTCTTCGGCTACCGATTGATAATGGGTAAAATTTTTGTCGGCTTCTGCATCCGTAAAACTTAGCACTTCAGTAAAATTTTGCCACCAGATTTTACTTTTCTTTTTGGTCGATAATGTATCGGCAGTATTACCAATATCGCCTACGGCCACAATGCCGTTTTCATACATTTCGTTTTCTGCGGCTGCCATTTTTTCCAAAATCTCTTCTCTCGGAAAATCTCTTTTGGTGACTACACTGCATAAAAAATTGATTAACCCGGTGTGTGGCGGAATGACATTTTTGAGGTGGCTTAATTCCAAATGACAATGACAATTAATCAGTCCCGGCAAAATGATACCTTCAAAGGTTTGCACATCGTCTCCAGCTTCATTTTCGGGTACCAACGCCTCAATGTTGCCTGATGCATCAGTGATGAGAACAGTTTCTTCAGGTAACATTTTTTCACCATCAAAAATGCGGTGGGCTTTAAATTTTTTGAAAGACATGTAAACAAATTTCAAAATTCAAAACTCAACTACCAAATCATTAATTTTGCCGCCTTACCTGAATATTGATTATGTTAGACAGATTAGAGGCCATAAAAGCGAAATTTGAACAATTGGGTGTAGCATTGACCAATCCCGAGATTGTCAGCAACAATAAAAAATATGCTGCCATCAGCAAAGAATACCGCGGACTGGAAAAAATTGTATTGGCGTATCATGACTATAAAAAAATTCTTGATGATTTATCGTTTTATACAGAAGTGCAGCAAGGCGATGATGAAGAGATGAAAGAAATGGCCCGCCAGGAAATACCGGCTTTGGAAGAAAAGAAAGAAAAAGCAGAAGAACAGATTCGGCAGTTATTGATTCCTAAAGATCCGCAGGATGAGAAAAATGCGATTATAGAAATAAGAGCCGGAACCGGTGGCGATGAAGCCAGTTTATTCGCCGGCGATTTATTACGGATGTATATTAAGTTTTGTGAAAAACGTGGTTGGAAAACGGCCTTGCTCAGTGAAAATGAAGGCACGGTAGGTGGCTATAAAGAAGTACAACTCGAAGTAACAGGTGATGATGTGTATGGCACTTTAAAATTTGAAAGTGGCGTACACCGGGTGCAGCGGGTACCGGAAACAGAAGCCTCGGGCCGGGTGCATACTTCGGCAGCTACAGTAGCCGTCATGCCCGAAGCAGAAGAAGTGGATTTTGAACTCAATCCTGCCGATGTAAAAATGGAAACCGCAAGAAGTGGCGGCGCCGGCGGACAAAATGTAAACAAAGTAGAATCGAAAGTTTTACTGACACATATTCCAACAGGTGTAGTAGTCGTTTGCCAAACGGAACGTACACAGCTTGGCAATCGGGAAAAAGCAATGAATATGCTTCGCACCAAACTTTTTGAAGAGAAAGTAAGGAAACACGAAGAAGAAATAGCCCGGCATCGCAAAAGCCTGGTGAGCAGCGGCGACAGAAGTGCCAAAATCAGGACATATAATTTTCCGCAAGGCCGGGTTACAGATCATCGGATCGGACTCACTTTATACAATCTCGAAGATGTGTTAAATGGCGAAATCCATGAATTGATAGATGCTTTGCAATTTGCAGAAAATGCAGAGAAATTGGCGAAAGAAGATAAATAAACCCATTTCCAATTTTAAAATTGGATACAGCAGAGGCGAATGACTTATCTTTAAAAAGTTACATTATTTTTTTACAACGAATCCGGTTTCGGATTCAATTTTAATTTTTTTAAAAATGTTAGATCAACTATTCAACCTGGTAAAAGAATTTGGCCAGCAAACGGTCGTCGATAATCCCGATGTACCGAATGCACACAATAATGATGTTTTGGCCGATGCTACTAAAACAATCGGCAGTGGATTTCAAAATATGATGGCCGGTGGTGGTTTCGGCAGCATTCTCGATTTATTTAAAGGCGATGGCCAGTCCGGAGGGCTTTCCGGTTTAATGAAAAACCCGATTGTTTCTATGATGGTGGGTTATTTCTCCAATAAATTGGTGAATAAATATAAAATGGCTCCGGCGGCTGCCAATAATGTTTCGGGTAGTTTGATTCCAAATGTTTTACACTCTCTTATTTCAAATACAAAAAGCACCGACCCAAAAAATGACGCATTTGATTTTAATGACTTAATCGGTTCGCTGACAGGTGGCCATGTTGCTACTTCAGAGTCGCAATCCAATGGGTTTAATTTTCAGGGTTTACTCAACCAGATTTCAGGTGGCGGCAATGCGTCCGGTGGCGGCGGCGGTTTTGATATCGGCGATATCATCAGTAAAGTAACACAAGGCGCCCAACAGAATCAACAGCAACAAGCAGCATCCGGTGGCGGTTTGATGGATATGATCAAAGGGTTGTTTCAATAAAACTGCCATTTTCTGCAATCGGTTTTGGCATCTTTCTTGTTTATACTACACAAGGCAGCGATAATTCTTGAAAAATTTACGCAAGTGGGAATTAATACGTACGTCTAATAGGTGTATATACGAGGGAAATGTTTTTTAGACTTTCATTAACAACAAATTTCATACTATCAGAAGTACATTTGCGTTAGAACAATAACAAAAGCGATTTAAATAAACAATATTATAAAGTCAGTCAATTTTCTCATAAGCAGTTAGTTTTGGTTGCGACCCCTGTTTCTACAGGGGTCTATTTTTTTATAAAATACTTTCTACTTATCCAAAAGCCCAATCCGCAGCCCAAAGCATCAGCCATAATATCAAAAAAATCGAAAGACCTGTTGGCTACAAAATATTTCTGTATCAACTCCATTCCAATGCCATACGCCAGGCCGGCCATGGCAATCCAAATAAATATTTTTTTAGCATTGTGTTGGTTCAGGGAAAATGCCCGGCACCATAAAAAAACCATTGTACCAAACAATACAATATGCACCCATTTGTCAAATTGAATATTGCTGAGCCAGTCTTCTTTGGGAATAGCCGATCCGGGCAAGGTCAGTAAAACAGTTACCAATACCAACCATGCAAATGCAGGCAGTATAGTGCGTAAAGAAGTTTTCAATTGTTGATTTGAAAATTTTGGAAAATAAAATGGGCTATTGAATTAGGCTACAATCTCTTTGTAAGCGGCTGCATCCAGGAGGCTTTCTACCTCAGCCGGATTATCTACTTTCATTTTCACCATCCAGCCTTTTCCATAAGGGTCTTGATTGACCAGTTCGGGAGCATCGGCCAAAGCAGGGTTAAGTTCCGTCAATGTACCATCCACCGGTAAAAAAAGGTCTGAAACTGTTTTTACGGCTTCTACAGTACCAAAAACATCGCCGGCTTTTAAAGGCGTATCTATTGTATCGACTTCTATAAAAACTATATCGCCCAATTCGCCCTGGGCAAATTCTGTAATGCCAATGGTGGCCACATCGCCATCTAGGCTTATCCATTCATGATCTTTTGTATAACGCAGCTTGTCTGGAAAATTCATAACTGTGGGTTTTGCCTGCAAACCTAAGGGAAATAGCTGATACTGAAAATGCTGGAATTGGGGTAGCTGTTTTGGGTATTTGGGCTGCCCTTTTCACCGTTATTTTTATACCGTTCAGCATATTTTTTAAGCCTTTTGTCGGTATTTGCTTTTACAGTAGTATGACATTCGGGTATTTTTGCGGCTCAAATAAAAAATAAATTGAAAATGAGAAAGTTATTGAAAGGATTACCCATCGTTTTGTTGTTTTTGGCAAATGCCGTTTCGGCACAACAAATCAAGGGTATTGTTCAAAATGAGAAAGGAAAAGGATTAAAAAAAGCGACGGTTTCTTTATTGCAAGCCAAAGATTCTTCTATTGCAAAACTGACCGCTACCGACAATGATGGTGCGTTTGTTTTCGACATGGTACAATCCGGTAAATATTTAATTAAAACAAGTTTTGTTGGGTATCAACCGGCATTTACTTCAGTATTTACTTTTACAAACAATACAATTAATCTTCCGGTTATCAGCCTCGATAAAACGACTGGCGATCTGGCCGGCGTAGTGGTGTCATCCAAAAAACCAATTTTGGAAGTGAAAGCTGATAAAATGATTTTGAATGTAGAAGGAACTATCAATGCTGTAGGTAATGATGCGTTGGAATTATTGCGTAGAAGCCCCGGCGTTATGATCGATAAAGATGATAATATTTCCCTGGCGGGAAAAAACGGCGTTCGGATTTATATTGATGGTAAGCCTTCGCCATTATCAGGTGCTGACCTTGCCAATTTTTTAAAGGGGTTGCAATCTTCACAAATTGCATCAATCGAAATTATTACCAATCCTTCTGCAAAATATGATGCAGCCGGCAATGCAGGTATTATCAATTTGCGATTGAAGAAAAACCAGATTTTTGGTACCAATGGCTCTGCCAACCTGGGTTATGTACAAGGCGTTTATCCAAAATTCGATGGCGGGCTGAACCTGAACTATCGCAATAAGAAAATAAATCTTTATGGTAGTTACACGTACAGTAATAAGAAAAACCAGTTTGATATATCTTCAACGAAAAGCCAGCTCGACACATTTTTTAGTCAGCATAATAAAATGATTATAAAAAATGAAACAAATAATTATAAAGTAGGGCTCGATATTTTTATGTCGAATAAAAGTACCTTGGGTGCTGTGGTTTCCGGCAATTTGAATACAATGAATTTCTTCACTTCCGGTCCCATGTATTTTACCTACGAGCCAAATAATACATTGGTTAAAATTTTGGATGCATCCAATGAAAATAAAAGAACGCAAAATAATTTTAATGCCAACCTGAATTATCGTTACGATGTAAAAGGCGGCAAATCGTTGGGCATTGATGCCGACTATAGTAATTTCAAAATCAATTCAAATCAATATCAGCCCAATATTTATTATATGGCTGATGGTACTACAGAAATCAACCGTGCTATTTACAATATGATTGCACCTACAGATATTGACCTGGGCTCACTCAAAGCAGATTACGAGCAGGATTTTAAAGGCGGTAAATTGGGTTTTGGCGCCAAAGCAGCTATTGTCAATACCGATAATGATTTTCAACGGTACAATGTGTATGGTTCCGGCAAAGTATTGGATACATTAAAAAGCAATCGCTTTGAATACAATGAAAATATCAATGCATTGTATGTAAACTATAACAAACAATTGAAAAAAGGCGTGATGTTCCAGGTGGGATTAAGAGCAGAGAATACACATTCCAAAGGAACATCTACCGGCTTCAAAGAAACCGGTTCGGGTATGGTGCCTTATGATTCTTCTTTTAAGAGAACATACACGGATTTATTTCCCAGTGCTGCCGTTACGTTCAATAAAAATCCGATGAAGCAACTAACGATTTCGTATAGCCGAAGAATAGACCGGCCTGCTTACCAGGATTTGAATCCTTTTGAATTTAAGCTGAATGAATATGCTTATATGAAAGGAAATACAGAGTTGAAACCGCAATATACCAATAGCCTCGACTTTACGTATGTGTACAAATTCAGGTTAACGACAAAACTAACTTTGAGTCATGTCAGCGATATATTTGCCCAAATTCCGGATACCATTGAAAAAACAAAAGGTTTCTTAACGAAGAAAAATCTGGCAACACAAAACCTTGTTGCCTTGAATGTCAGTTATCCTTTTCAGTATAAAAAATACAGTTTCTTTGCCAATGTAAATGCCAATTATTCGCATTACAAAGCCAATCTTGGCGGCGGCGACAGGAATGTAAACCAGGAAGTATTCTCAACAGTTTTTTATATGCAAAACAGCTATGACTTCGGCAAAGGTTGGAAAGGGGAATTGACCGGCTTATATCTTTCGCCATCGGTTTGGCAGGGCTTAATCAGAAGTAAAGCCATGGGAAGTGTAGATATTGGTTTACAAAAAACGATTTTCAAAGGCAATGGCAATATAAAATTTGCGGTGAGTGATATTTTTAAAACGATGAAATGGGGCGGCACAACAGATTTCACGGGTGTGTATGCTACATTTAACGGACATGGAGAATTGCCGCAGTATAAACTGAACTTGAGTTTCCGTTTTGGTAATTCTAAAGTAAAAGCTGCCAGGAAACATGAATCTGGATTAGAAAAAGAAAGAAAAAGAGCAGAAGAAAAAGACCAGCAAGGTGGTATTGGGCAGTAAGTAAAAATTAAACCAGCATTTAGGAAACCCTGCAATTGTTTTGCAGGGTTTCTTTTTATCTTATCATCTTGCAAGAGCAAATAGGTAGTTTTGAAAAATATTGAATTAAATTCGTTTCAATTCTCAGGAAAATGATTTTACTATGTCGGCGACCAACGAAAAATTAATGCAAGCATTCAAAACGGCTTATGAATCCTTAAACAGCCACCAGCGGTTGGCGGTAGATACAATCGATGGGCCGGTTTTGGTCAATGCAGGCCCCGGAACGGGGAAAACGCAAATCCTGGCATTGCGCATTGCCAATATTTTATTGCAGACAGATATGTCGCCCAATAATATTCTTTGTTTGACTTATACAGATAATGGAGCAGTTGAAATGCGTAACCGATTGATTAAATTTATTGGCAGCCAGGCATACAAGATCAAAATACATACTTTCCATTCTTTTGCCAACGAAGTGATTCAGGATAACCTGGCATATTTCGGAAGACTGAACCTTTCGCCCATCAGCGACCTGGAAGAAGTGGAATTGTTGTATGCATTGATTGATACCATTTCGCCAGATAATCCTTTAAAAAGATTTCGGAATGATGCGTATTATGAAAAAGATCGGTTGAAAAATTTGTTTTCACTGATGAAAAAAGAAGCTTGGAACCCCGAATTCATTTCTTCTAAAATAAAACAATATATAAAAGAGTTGCCTGCCAAAGAAGGTTTTTATTACAAAAGAAAATATAAACAATATAAAGCCGGCGACCCGAAAGAAGCAAACATTAAAGAAGAATCGGAAAAAATGGAAATGCTGGAAGCCGCCGCCCATTTATACCCGGCTTACAACCAATTGATGCAAGACAAAGGCCGTTATGATTATTACGATATGATTCTTTGGGTATTGGAAGCTTTTGAAAAAGATAAAGACTTTTTACAAACTTACCAGGAACAAATTCTTTTTTTCTTGGTTGATGAGTTTCAGGATACAAGCCGTTCGCAACAATTATTATTGCAACAACTTATCAACCATTGGGACAAACCGGATGTGTTTGTAGTTGGTGATGCAGACCAAAGTATCTATTCATTTCAGGATGCCAATGTAGAAAATATTATTGCATTTGAAAAAGCTTATAAGGAAACGATTACCACTATTCAACTCGATAAAAATTACCGCTCTACACAAAAATTATTGGATTGTGCACATCATTTAATTCAACACAATAACCTGCGAACCGTATCTGCAGAAACGGAGCAACCTTTGGTATCGGCGAATACGGCTTTGCAAAAAATTGCCCGTCCTCCCTTTATTTCCGCTTATGCCAATGTCATGCAGGAAGCCATTGGTGTGGTATCGCAAATAGAATCTTTATTGCAAGATGGTGTAACGGCCAAGGAAATAGCCATCATTTACCGGAAGCATGTACAGGTAGAAGATGTAAAAACTTTGCTCGATGCGAAGCATATTCCTGTCGATGTAAAATTGAAAAAAGATGTTTTACAAATTCCCATGGTTCAAAATCTTATAAAAATTTTGACATGGATACAAGCCGAGAAAAAAATTCCTTATAGTGGCGATGAAATTTTATTTGAATTATTGCATTTTGATTTTTTTCAATTGTCATCCATTGATATTGCCAAACTAAGTGTAGAAGCTTTTAATAAAAACAAGAGCGACAAAAAAATAACGCATTCCATCCGCTCGATACTTAATGACTTACCGGATGTACAACCCGATTTATTTACGCCGGCGGCTGACGGGCATTCGCCCAAAGAAATTATTGCCATGTTGGAAAACCTATTAAAGGCATCGGCCAATGTAACCTTGCAACACTTGGTAGAACTGGTCATTCAGAAAGCAGGTGTTTTATCTTTTGTTATGAAAAACGAAGAAAAAAACTGGTTGATGCAGGTACTGACAACATTTTTCAATTTTGTAAAAGAAGAAACACGTCGCCAGCCTGACATGGATTTACAAGGCTTGCTTTTGCAAATTGATTTGATGCAAAAAGAAAAAATTGCACTGCCTTTGGTCAAATTGAGTAATCCCAAAAACGGCGTTCACCTTGTTTCGGCGCATAGTGCTAAAGGGTCTGAATTTGCACATGTGTTTATAATCGGTTGCAATAGCGATAAATGGGAAGCAGCCGATGGCAGGGGAAGAAAAGAATATAAATTGCCCGATAACCTCGTGATGCATCATGCCGGAGCCGATCCTTTTGAAGAAAGCCGCCGTTTGTTTTATGTAGCCATCACCAGGGCCAAAACGAATCTATATATTTCTTATGTACAAAAAGATCTGAAAGATAAAGAATTGACAAAGTCAAATTTTATTGTCGAATTAGCAGAAGATAATGGACTTGAAATAAAAGAAAAACCGGTAGCAACCGAATTGTTAACAACGTATGTAGCCCTGCAATTTGAAGAAAAAGCACAACCGGAGATTGCCTTACCGGAAGCCGAATTTTTGCAGACGATTCTTAAAAAATATACGCTGAGCGTAACACATTTAAATAATTTTCTGAATTGCCATTTAAAGTTTTATTATCAAAATCTAATCCGGGTGCCGGCAGCCAAAAATGAAAATATGGCTTTTGGTACGGCCATACATTATGCATTGGAAATGTTGTTTAAGAAAATGAAAAACAATGGTAATGTATTTCCCGATATTGCCGAGTTGATAAAAGATTTTACTTTCAATATGCACATCAACCGGGAAGCATTTACAACCGAGCAATACCAGCGACGATTGGCCTACGGCGAAAAAATATTACCGGCATATTATCAACAATATGTACAGCACTGGAATAAAATCGTAAAAGTAGAAAACAGAATTCGAGGTGTGGTGGTGCAGCATGTTCCTATCAATGGCATACTCGATAAACTGGAATTTAATGGCAAGCAAGTCAATGTGGTGGATTATAAAACCGGCAATTATCAAAATGCCAGAAAAAAATTGCGGCCGCCCGATGAAAAAGAACCTAACGGTGGCGACTATTGGCGACAAGCGGTTTTTTATAAAATTTTACTCGACAATATTCCGGGCTCTGATTGGCAAACCGTTAGTACAACTTTCGATTTTGTAGAACCCGTAAAAGATGAATATAAAATAGAGAAGATAGAAATTACGCCGGCAGATATTACGACCGTTACACAACAAATAACCCATACCTGGGAAAAAATCCAACAACTGGATTTCTCGGTTGGATGCGGTAAGCCGGATTGTCAATATTGTCAGTTTGTAAAATCCAATAACCTGGCAGTTGAATTGCATCCACCCGAAACAGAAGAAGAACTGATTTAATGAAATAACAACAATTCATAAGACAGAAAGAGGCTAAGTTTGCAAATCGTATGCGTGTACAAAAAATATTTTGGGGAATCATCATCAGCAGTTGTGTATTTGCCGGGCTGTCAGGCAATATGGGTTGTGCCAATATCATTCCACCGCAAGGTGGCCCGAAGGATACATTGCCACCGGTTTTGTTAACCGCCGAACCGCGGGATTCTGCTTTGCATTTTTCCGGCGATAAAATCACATTGAACTTTAATGAATTTATAGAAGTGCGGGACATTGGTAATAATCTTATTTTTTCTCCCACGCCGGAAATCAATCCTTTTGTGGATTATAAATTGAAAACCGTAACTGTCAAACTAAAAGATGCACTGCTTCCCAATACAACTTATTCCATCAATTTTGGGAATGCCATTCAGGATTTTACGGAAGGCAATCCATTGAAAAATTTTACGTACACATTTTCTACAGGTAGTTATATTGATTCTTTAACCTTGCAAGGGCAAGTCATCAATGCCAAAACCGGGGAACCTGATAGCACCATGATAGTGATGCTGCACACCAGTGGCGATGATTCTGCTGTTGTCAATAAAAAACCTTTGTATGTAACAAAACCGGACGGTAACGGTCATTTTCAATTTAACAATTTACCACCGGGAAAATTTTATCTCTATGCGTTGCAAGATAATAACCGTACACGGCGTTATTTGTCAGATGATGTCTTATTTGCATTTGCAGACAAACCGGTTACCATTCAACCCGGTTTGCAACCCATAACATTGTATGCTTATATTGGAAAACCTGCAAATGAAACAAATAAAAATCAGGCACAGGTTTCGAACGAGGCGAAAAGGTTAACGTATCATACAAATCTTGTATCCAATAAACAGGAATTGTTTCAAAATTTTATACTGACCTCTGACCGCCCATTACAATTTTTTGATTCAACGAAATTGAAACTATATAAAGATTCAACTTTTGTACCGGTACAGGATTATACAATTGAAGAAGACAGCACACATACTCATATCACTTTGGCGACCGATTGGCAAGAAAACACTTTGTATCACCTGGTACTCGATAAAGATTTTGCTACCGACAGCAGCGGCTACCAGTTGCTGAAAAAAGACAGTTTACATTTTATGACCAAACAAAAATCAGATTATGGAAAATTGAAAATTACTTTCCGTAACCTGGACATGCAAAAAAACCCGGTTGTTTGGTTGATGCAGCAAAATAAAATCATCCGCTCCGTGCCTTTGTTGTCCAATACAATGACGATCGATATGTTTCCGCCCGGAGAATATACGTTGCGTATTTTATATGATAATAATAAGAATGGGGAATGGGATCCGGGTATATTTTTTGGCCAACATATTCAACCCGAATTAGTACAACCCATCAAAAGAAAAATTTTAGTAAAAGCTGCCTGGCAAAATGAATTTGAAATTGCGTTGTAATTGCTCTTTAAACTAGTAAATTTGCTCCATGCAATTCTCATCAGTTTTATTGGAAAATGCCGTAAAAGAATTTTCTTCCCTGCCGGGGATTGGTAAAAAGACAGCTTTGCGCCTAGTACTGCATTTATTAAAACAAGAACCCAATACAGTACAACGTTTCAGTGATGTGATAGCCAAAATGCGTAGCGAAATAAAATTTTGCCAACGATGTTGCAATGTAGCCGATGGCGATATTTGTTCCGTTTGTGCCAATTCATCCCGCAAGCAAGACCAGATTTGTGTGGTAGAATCCATCAGGGATGTTATCGCCATTGAAAGTACCCAGCAATTCAATGGTACGTATCATGTACTGGGTGGCGTTATTTCTCCTTTGGATGGTATTGGCCCCGGCCAGCTACAGATCGAATCTTTACTCACCAGGATTCAAAAAGAAAAAACAGAAGAAATCATTTTTGCTTTGAATGCCACCATCCAGGGCGATACGACAATTTACTATATCCAGAAAAAATTACAAGGGTTACCACTGCGCATTACGACCATTGCCCGCGGTATTTCCTTTGGCGGCGAATTGGAATATGCCGATGAAATGACACTTGGCAGAAGCCTGCAAAACCGTTTGCCGATTGAAAACTATATGGTCAAGAACTAAAATCTTTACCTTGCAACTTCCATAAATAAAATGTACATTTGTGCATTCTTAGAGGCGGATTTGTTTATTGTTCAGCCTTAAAAAATAGAACTAATAAACGCCACAAAACTCCACTTTAGTTTTCCGACGTTTAAAAGTTCGCAAACAAAATTTTATGAATCGCATTCAGGATTGTTTGGATGAACGTATAGTAATAATGGATGGCGCCATGGGTACCATGATTCAACGGCAACAGCTGGATGAAGCAGATTTTCGTGGAGCAAGGTTTAAAGATTGGCCTACAGATTTGAAAGGGAATAATGACCTGCTCAATATTACGCAACCGCAAATCATTACCGATATACATCAGCAATATTTAAACGCCGGTGCCGATATTATTGAAACAAACACTTTCAGCAGCACGGCCATTGCGATGGCGGATTATGAAATGCAATCTTTGGCTTATGAATTAAATGTTGCAGGAGCTAATTGTGCCAAGGCAGCGGTTGCGCAATATAAAAAACAGCATCCCGAAAGAAAATATGGTCCATGGATAGCCGGCGCTATCGGCCCTTTGAACAAAACTTTATCACTATCACCCGACGTCAATAATCCCGGTTTCAGAGCGGTGAGTTTTGATGAAGTCGTAGCCGCTTATGCAGAACAAGTGAAAGGACTGGTAGAAGGCGGCGTAGATATTTTGCTGATAGAAACCATTTTCGATACACTCAATGCCAAAGCAGCCATTTATGCCATCAAAAAATATTGGAGTGAAAATCATTCAGGAAAAACAATATTGCCCATTATGATAAGTGGCACAATTACCGATGCTTCGGGCAGAACATTAAGTGGACAAACACTCGAAGCTTTTTACACTTCGGTTATGCATGCCCGTCCGTTAAGTGTTGGGTTGAATTGTGCATTGGGCGCCAAAGAAATGCGGCCACACATTGAAGAACTTTCCCAATTGGCCAATTGTTATGTATCGGCGTATCCGAATGCCGGTTTGCCGAATGCCATGGGCGAATATGATGAACAACCCGAAGATATGGCCGGCCATCTCAAAGCCTGGGCAACTGAAGGTTTTGTCAATATTGTTGGCGGTTGTTGTGGTACAACACCTGAACATATCAAAGAAATTGTAGCACAAGTACAAACGCTGACACCAAGAAAATTACCTGAAACTGTAAATGAGTTACTATGACATCCGGAAATCTACTTTTAATCCTCGCCCTGTTAATTCTGTTCGTAAATAATTTTACGTTATTCAAAAAAATATTTGCTAAAAAGAATACTTAAATGCAGGAACATCATGTGATCAGACCCTACCTGCGGTTGTCCGGTCTTGAACCGTTAACCGTTCGTCCGGGTGCCAATTTTATCAATATAGGCGAAAGAACAAATGTAACCGGTTCCAAAAAATTCGCCCGGCTGATTAAAGAAAATAATTACGAAGAAGCATTGAGTGTAGCCTTACAACAGGTCGAAAACGGAGCCCAGGTACTCGATGTAAATATGGATGACGCCTTACTCGAAGGTGAAAAAGCCATGACTACTTTTCTCAACCTTGTACAAAGTGAACCAAACATTGCCAAGATTCCGATTATGATTGATAGTTCAAAATTTTCTATCATCGAAGCGGGGTTAAAATGCGTACAAGGAAAATGTATTGTCAATTCAATTTCATTAAAAGAAGGAGAAGAAAAATTTATTGAGCAAGCACAAATCTGTCAGCGTTTCGGTGCTGCCGTTATTGTTATGGCTTTTGATGAACAAGGCCAGGCCGATACCCAAGAAAGAAAAGTTGCCATTTGCCAGAGAGCTTATACTTTATTAACCGAACAGGTTGGTTTCTTACCGCAGGATATTATTTTCGACCCGAATATTTTTGCCATTGCTACCGGCATGACCGAACACAATAATTACGGTGTTGATTTTATTGAAGCGACACGTACAATAAAAAAATTAATGCCGTTGGCAAAAGTCAGTGGCGGTGTTAGCAATCTTTCTTTTTCATTTCGGGGCAATGACCATGTCAGGGAAGCGCTGAATAGTGTGTTTTTATATTATGCTATTGCCGCAGGAATGGACATGGGCATTGTCAATGCCGGTCAACTGGTTGTTTATGATGAAATAGAACCTGAACTCAAACAGCTTTGTGAAGATGTTGTGCTCAATCGTCACAATGAAAATAATGAAGCTACAGAAAAACTAATTGCTTTTGCTGAAACCGTAAAAGCCAAAGGCAAAACAATTGTGAAAGATGAAAGTTGGCGTAAAACCTCAGTCGAAGAAAGGCTGAAACATGCGTTGGTGAACGGCATTACAACGTATATTGATGAAGATACAGAAGAAGCCCGATTGCAATATGCCAAACCCTTAGAAGTGATTGAAGGCCCGTTAATGGATGGAATGAATGTTGTGGGTGATTTATTCGGTGCCGGAAAAATGTTTTTGCCACAAGTGGTAAAAAGTGCCAGGGTTATGAAAAAAAGTGTGGCGATTTTAATTCCCTATATTGAAGAAGACAAAAAAAACTCGGCCACCACTTCCGATAGAGCCAAAGTGTTATTAGCCACGGTCAAAGGTGATGTACATGATATTGGAAAAAATATTGTAGGTGTAGTTTTAGGATGCAATGGATATGAGGTAAAAGATTTAGGCGTTATGGTGCCGGCAGATAAAATATTAGCCACTGCAAAAGAAGAAAACGTAGATATTATTGGCCTTAGTGGATTAATTACTCCTTCATTGGATGAAATGGTACATGTAGCTCATGAAATGCAGCGGCGCAAAATGCAACAGCCATTGCTTATCGGTGGGGCTACTACTTCCCGGTTGCATACGGCAGTAAAAATTGCTGAAAAATATGACAATGGTGTTATTCATGTATTGGATGCTTCCAGGAGTGTAACGGTGGTGAACACACTATTGAGCAAAAACAAAAAAACATTTTTACAGCAAACAGCCGATGAGTATAAAAAATTAAGACACCAATTTGCCAATAAGAAAGCAAAAGTTTTAATTCCTTATGCCGAAGCCATTGTACTGAAAGAAAGGTTCAATTGGAAAAACTATCAACCTGTAAAACCCGCTATTGATGAGGTAAGTGTATTTCAACAATTCGACCTTGCAGAAATAGCAAAGTATATTGATTGGGGTCCGTTTTTTATTGCCTGGGAAATGCCCGGCCATTATCCGCAGGTCCTAACAGATAAAATTTTTGGTACGGAAGCCAAAAGATTATTGAATGATGCACAACAATTGGTTGAAAAAATTATTGCAGAAAATTGGTTTACAGCCAAAGCCGTCATTGGCTGTTGGCCTGCCAATAGCAATGACGCCGATACAGTAACCTTGCAAACAAAAAACGGAACAGTCGCATTGGAATTTTTGCGTCAGCAATTAAAAAAAGCAGTCGGCCAGCCCTCTTTTTCTTTGGCAGATTTTATTCAACCTCAAGGGGCAAAGACTGACTACATGGGGGCTTTTGCAGTGTCAATTCATGGTGCCAAAAAATGGATAGAAAAATTTGCGGCTGAAAATGATGAGTACAATAAAATTTTGGTTCAAATTCTTGCCGATAGATTTGTAGAAGCATTGGCGGAGTGTATGCATCACAAAGTCCGTACCGAATATTGGGGCTATGATAAAAATGAAAATCTCACGAATGAAGAGCTTATTCGGGAGTCATATAAAGGAATTCGTCCGGCGCCGGGTTATCCTGCCTGCCCCGATCATACCGAAAAGAAAAAATTATTTTCCTTACTTGATGTCACAAAAAATATCGGCATTACATTAACTGAAAGCCTGGCCATGGATCCACCGGCATCGGTTTGTGGCTGGTATATTGCGCATTCCCAAAGCCATTATTTTGGATTAGGCAAAATCAACAACGACCAGTTAGAAGATTATGCCAAAAGAAAAAAAATGAATATAGATGAAATGAAAAGATGGTTGGGAACAGTTTTGCAATAAAATTCAAAAAATTCTTTCTATTTATATTTGGCAAAAAACAAAGACGTCGACTAAAAAAAGAAATAGATGATGGTTTCAATTTAGCAGAGCAAAATAAAACGAGACTGCTATTCGAGCAACGAAAATTGCTTTAATTGTTTTCTCAGTTCTTGTGGACTTTGATAATGAATGGAAGAAATACCCAACGCTTCAGCTGCCTTTACATTCCTCAGATTATCATCTATAAATAATGCCGTTGCCGGTTGGATATGATACCTGTCGAGCAATAATTGATAAAATGTAGGAAAAGGTTTTCTTGTTTTTTCTTCACCACTCACCAGCCTTCCATCAAACCATTGTAGAAAATCAAAACGCTGTAAGGCGATTGGAAAAGTTTCGGCACTCCAATTTGTCAATGCATAGCAACGCAAATTTTTATTTTGTTTGAGTGTCAAAAAAATATTTACGGTTTCGGTAATGGCTTCGCCGAGCATGTCTTCCCAGCGGCCATAGAAATCCCTGATGGCTTTTTCCCATGTAGGAAATGCTTTTATTTTTTCTTCGGTGGCTTTGGCCAGCGGATAGCCGGCATCCTGGTTTTCATTCCATTCGGAGGTGCAAACATTTTCGAAGAAAAATTCCCGGTCGGCGGCCGAAGCAAAATAATTTTTATCATACACATACGCCGGGTTCCAATCTATTAAAACACCGCCAAGGTCGAAAATAATTGTAGTAATTTGATGCATTTATTTATAAGAGAATTTGTAATAAATCATAATTAAAGACATGGTAAGTATAATGACATTGGTCAAAATAATAACCCAATTGTCAATGAGTGCACCATAGATAATCCACATGGCTTCATTCACAGCTGCAATGACGAACATAAATAAAGAAATGTCTTTGGCTGATTTTTCTTTCCGGGTTTTTAATACCTGTGGCAAAAACGTTAATGATGTAATGGCACCAGCTGTATAACCCAACAAATCGATTCCGGTCATAGTTGAATATTTGAAATGCAATGTTATTACCTTTTTTCAAATAACCACCATCGGTGTTTCCGGGGTTTTATTTTATAATTATCGCTGACGTAGGTGCGGATATGTTGCATGGCATCATCGATGTCGTCTGTTATAAGCATCAATTTTTTATCTTCCGGTGAAATAGTACCTTGCTCCGCCATCCAATCAATGTGTTTACGCAAGGGTTCAAAAAACGATTTGCCAAAAAGTACAACGGGAAATTGGTTGATCGTTTTTGTTTGTACCAACGTAAGCGTTTCAAATAATTCATCCATTGTACCAAAACCACCGGGCATGATGATGAAGGCGTATGAATATTTTACCATTAAAACTTTGCGTACAAAAAAATGTTCGAAGGTGACTGATTTTTGAACATACGGATTACCTTCCTGCTCGAATGGTAATTGAATATTGCAACCAACAGAACTGCCATTATTTTCAAAAGCGCCACGGTTGGCAGCTTCCATTATACCGGGGCCACCACCGGTCATCGTTGTAAAACCTAATTGCGCAATGCGTTTTCCGAATTCCCTCGCTTTGATATAATAATGATGATCTTCTTTGAACCTCGCAGAACCAAACACCGTAATGCACGGGTCCATGAAATGAAGTTTTCTAAAACCTTTGATAAACTGCCAAAATACTCGCCAGGCAAAGAATAATTCGTAACCACGGCTTTTGGGGCCATCCAGGTAAACATGTTTTTTGGGAGGAATAATGTAAGAGGGTTTTCTTTTTGCTGATGCTTCCATGTTATAATGTATATTACCGCCAATTTAAACAATTTTTTTAATGCGAATAATCAGTTACAATGTAAATGGCATTCGGGCGGCCATTCGTAAAGGTTTTTTGGATTGGTTGGCAAGCGATCCGGCCGATGTTATTTGCCTGCAGGAAACAAAAGCGACGAAAGACGATATTGATGTCAGGGAATTAGAAAAACTTGGATGGCATCATTACTGGTTGAGTGCCCGGAAAAAAGGATATAGCGGTGTTGCAGTTTTTACGAAAATAAAACCGGACAATATTGAATACGGAACAGGAAATCCCTGGAGTGATGATGAAGGAAGAGTCATTCAATTGGATTTTAAAAACATTCGATTAATCAATGCCTATTTTCCATCGGGTACCAGTGGAACCGAACGGCAGGATTTTAAATATGAATGGCTCGATAAAATATATACTTACACGAATCGGCTCAGAAAAAAAATACCCAACCTGGTACTATGTGGCGATTATAATATTGCACATGAAGAAATTGATATTCATAACCCGAAAGGCAATAAAAACACTTCGGGATTTTTACCGGAAGAAAGGGCATGGATGACAAAATTTTTAAAGAATGATTGGGTCGATACGTTTCGGAAATTACATCCTGAGCCGGATCGTTATAGTTGGTGGAGCCAGCGATTTCCCAGTGTAAGATTGAATAATAAAGGATGGAGAATTGATTATATTGCCGTAACAAAACCGTTAGCCAATAAAATAATTGATGCAGAAATTTTCCCGGAAGTTAAACATAGTGATCATTGCCCTGTGTATCTAGAAATAAAAACATAATACAATGATTATTTACAACGTAACTATAAAAGTGGAAAAACAAATTGCAGATAAATGGTTGCAATGGCTGAAGGATGAACATATTGATGATGTCATCAATACAGGATGTTTTACGCAGGCGCAAATCCATCAACTCATTGATGTAGATGAAACAGACGAGCCGACGTATGTTGTGCAATATTTTTGCCCTTCCAAAAAAATGTATGAAACATATCTGCAATTGTATGCAGAAGTAATGCGTAAAAAGGGGATTGAAAAATGGGGCGATAAATTTGTTGCATTTCGCACTTTAATGCAGGTTGTGCATTGAGTGTGTAAAAAAAATCTTTGCTCAATTCCGTTTCATTTTTTTGAAAAATTTCCTTACAATGAAAAATAAAATCCGGCGAAAGCCTTTATTCACAAGGGTTTAAGCAGAAAAAAGAATTTTTTGGATGGCCCGGCACGCAAGCAGTTTTTTGAATAGAACGACTTTGGCTTCGTAGTGAAGAATATTTTGCAGGTGAAATATGGAGTTAAATAATTTATGGCCATGAAAATCCTTTAAATTTGTCGCCTGTCTATCAAACTCTAAAAATAAATAACACATGAACAAAGCAGAATTAATCACCAAACTTGCCGACGATGCAGGCATTACCAAAACACAAGCAAATGCAGCCTTGGATTCTTTTATTGGAGCCGTAACTAAAACACTAAAAGGTGGCGGCAAAGTAACCTTGGTTGGGTTTGGCACATTTTCCGTATCCAAAAGAGCTGCCCGTAACGGACGCAATCCACAAACCGGCGAGGTTATCAAAATTAAAGCAAGAAAAGTTGCCAAATTCAAAGCAGGGAAAGAATTGGCTGCTAAAATTTAACTGCACCAAAAATATTAAAAGCTCCCTCTCGTTTCTTGCGGGAAGGAGTTTTTTGTTGACAATTTTATTTTCTTCGTTTTTTAAAAAAATTAAATAACTATGGGAAAAGGCGATAAAAAAACAGCTAAAGGAAAAAGATTCCAAGGGTCATTCGGAAAAAGCAGGCCTGCCAATAAAAAAAAGAAAACAGGCAATCAATCAAGTAGTGCTGATGAATCCTCCAAAAAAGAAGCGGCTCCAAAAAAGAAAGCGGCTAAAAAAGCAAAATAATTTTTTGAGTAAGCAAGTTGAAAATTCAGCTTGCTTTTTTTTGCCTTCATTTAAGGAGCCAGTCTCTCTATTTTCCATTGTCCATTTTCATCCAGGCTGTATTGAATCCTGTCGTGTAGGCGACCCGGACGGCCTTGCCAGAATTCTACAATCACGGGTTTGACAATGAAGCCACCCCAATGCTCCGGCATAGGAACGCCATTTTTTGGGGCTGCTTTTTTTTGTTTTTTAAATTGATTATCCAACCATTTACGACTTTTGATAATTTCACTTTGAGGCGAAACAGCGGCCCCGATTTGACTTTCTTTTGGCCGCGAAGAAAAATAGGCTTTACTGACTGCCACCGGCAATTTTTCTACCAACCCGGTAATCCGGACTTGCCTTTCCAATTTTTTCCAGAAAAAAACCAGGCAGGCTTTGGGATTTTCAAGTAATTGTTGGCTTTTATAACTCTTGTAATTCGTAAAAAAACTAAAACCTTCTTTGGAAAAATCTTTCAATAAAACAATCCTTGCCGAAGGCATACCATCTGAAGAAGCAGTGGCCAAAGTCATGGCATTCACTTCTTCCAAATTGGCAGCAACTGCCTGTTTCCACCATTTGGCAAATTGACTGATAGGTTCTTTTGCCAAATTTTTTTCCTGTAATTTCTTTTTGGAATATTTTTTTCGAATGTCAGCTATTTTTCGGGACATGGTTGTTAGTATTTATGCCACAAAGGTAAGTGCTTCAGCATAGCTAAAAGATGATAAACAAACGACTATTGATTTTTTATTGGTTGGTTTTTTTGGCCAACTGGTCTCTTTCTTCCATGACGATATTGAGCATACTTTCCAATTCGCCGATTCTTTTAATTTGCTCTTCTAACCGTTTATTGGCTCTGGCGATGCCTTGCATGTCGTGATTGAGTTCTTCGAGGTAGATTATTTTTTTCTGTAATTGTTGCCGGTCGAAATTTGACTCTTTGAGTTTGCTTTCTGTTTCGCTAAGTGTATCTTTCAAATCGTCTAATGCGCTGTCGGATGCTGCCGTTTTTTGTTTTTGTTCATTCAGTTCGTTCCTGATTTTCTGGAGACTTTCTTTTAGTTCTTCGTACTCAATATTTATTTTCCGGGCATTTTCAATCTGCGATTCCAGTTTTTTTATTTTCTCGTTCAAAGTATTGAATTCGATGTAGGCATTGTCAAGCGTAGAATTCATTTCGGTGGAAAGTTCTTCTTTTTTCTGAATGTCTTTGAGTTCTTTTTCTTTCGCTTTCAACCTGGCGGTGAGTGTTTCGATTTGTTGTACCAGTCGTTCATCGGTTATCAGGTCAATTTTTTGAATTTCGCCGGGAGCTGTTTTATCTTCTATTTGTTCAAGCAGGGCTTTTATTTTGTAGCTGTGTTCTGCCAGTTTTTGTTGTGCTGTTTTTAAATCGTCGATATAATCGGGTAGGGCAAGATGTTGATTGGAAGCTGCTTTCTGGTGAATTTCTTCCAATTCGGCTTTGAGTTCATTGTTTTCTTTTCGCACTTCTTCTGCTTCAATCTGGTAAATCTCATAATTTTCCTGTGCGTTGGTAAATTTTGATTTGAGGATATGTATTTCCCGGTCGCGGTATTCTATTTCATTTTGGTAGCGGATTTTGAGTTCTTTCAATTCTTTGGTGACCGAGCCAATAGGTGACTCATCTACCATTCTTTTATAAGTACGTCTCCCTGTAAGAACTACGATAATAAAAACACCGAGCAGGAATGCACAAACCAACAATACGGATATTTCAATGAAGGATAATGAATAATGGGTGTACATAAAAGGGTAACATTAGTTAAGGTGCTGACAGAAACCTGCAAACACATTTGTTTATCTTACAAATACGTTAGCGATTACGATTGCAATTTAGTAGAATCTGCAAGAAAAAGTTTAGTAAAATTACTTAGTAATTATCCTTTCACCAATGTGCCTACTTTTTCGCCTGTTACAACTCTTCTGAGGTTATCTTCTTTATTCATATCGAAAACAATAATGGGTAATTTGTTTTCCATACATAAAGTAAAAGCTGTCATGTCCATGACTCTCAGATTTTTAGACAAGCAATCCTGGAAGGTGAGTACATTGAATTTTGTAGCATCGGGATTTGTTTCGGGGTCGGCAGTGTAGATGCCATCCACTCTTGTGCCTTTGAGAATTACATCGGCATTGATTTCAATAGCTCTTAATGAACCGGCCGTATCGGTCGTAAAATAGGGATTGCCGGTACCGGCGCCAAAAATAACAACCCTTCCTTTCTCCACGTGGCGTATGGCTCTGCGGCGAATATAAGGTTCGGCTATTTGCTCCATTTTGATAGCACTTTGTAATCGGGTGTAAACGCCGGCTTTTTCCAAACCTGCTTGTAGTGCCATTCCGTTGATAACTGTTGCCAGCATGCCCATATAATCGCCATGTGCTCTTTCTATACCGGTGTCGGCTTCATTCATTCCCCGGTAAATATTGCCACCGCCAATAACAATGGCCACTTGTACGCCGAGGTCTGTAATGGCTTTTATATCCTGGGCATATTGGTTGATTACTTTTGTATCAAATCCAAAACTTTTATCACCCATTAATGCTTCGCCGGAAAGTTTGAGAAGAATACGTTTGTACTTTGGTAACATGAGGCTGTTTTTTTTCGGGGCGAAGATAAGGGTTTTGCTTATTGTTTTCGGGCCAGTAAACTATAGACCATCGGAATTTTATTTTCCAAACCTTTGATCTGCCATTTATTTTTTTCTACTTCGATGGAATGGGCAAAACAAGAATAAGGTGCATACATAAATTCATTAAAATTTTCGATGTGCAGGCCATGTTGTATTAACGCATTGAGTATTTCGCTGATGCTGTGATTCCAGCCATATTCTGCTAAGTGAATAGCGGCATTCGGATCGGTGTAAGTACCTGATTTATCTGTTTTAATGACTTCCCGGTTATTATAAGCATATTGAATTTTTGTAAAATCATCATCGAACATCCATACTACGGGATGAAAATCGGCCATAAAAAATACACCATCGTCTTTTACAAAATGAGCAATGATGTCGGCCCATTTATCGAGGTCGGGTAGCCAACCAATCGTCCCATAAGAAGTGAAAACAATATCAAATTTTTTGTCGAGATGTTTTTTTAAATCATACACATTGCAACAAATGAAATTGGCTTCCATTTGCAATGCAACATTGAGATGTTGAGCTTCACGTATGGCTTCATCTGATAAATCGACACCGGTAACCCTGGCACCCAAACGTTGCCAGTTCAGGCTATCCAACCCAAAATGACATTGTAAATGCAGCATACTTTTACCGGCTACGGAGCCAAGTGCCGTTAATTCGATTGGTGTTAAGACGTCGTCTCCGGCCAGGAATCCTTTGCGATTGTAAAAAGCCGAGTCCTTATGAATTTTTGTACGTTGATTCCAAAGAAGTTTATTGGCTTCAAAATATTTTTCATACGATTCCATCTGTCAAACTTACTTGAAATATGAATGAATAAATGAAATCACACTTTAGTGTTAGTAAAAATAGATTTGAAAAACAAATTTTGCAGAAAAACCAGCACTATTATTAAAAAATTGGCTAACTTCTTTATCAATTATAATGTTGAAAAAAATTGCCTATATCATTTGTGTATGCGGATTGGCACAAAGTTGCTTTGCACAATCCATACAAAGTAAATTGTCATCTGCAAACAACGGTACCGGTTTCATAGATTCATTGTTATTGAAAGGCCGCCATTACTATATGCGGGCAAAGCCGGATAGTGCAAAATTATTTTTTGAAAACGCATTACAATTTGCCAAAAGAGAAAAAGGTACGGCTACGCAATTTGTGGATATCTATGTAATGATGAGCAGGGTAAGTTATATGAAAAAAAATTTAGCAAAAGCACTTTCTACAATTCGTTTGGCAAATCCATTTGCCAAAAATGCTATTGCAACACCTGTCTTAGGTAATTATTATTATTTTACAGCAACCTATTTCAGGTCATTATTACAATATGATTCTTCTCTTTTTTATTATCATAAAGTTGAGAAATTAAATGAAGTAAACAATCCTTATGGTAATTGGTATATCTATGACGGTATTGCCACTTTATTTCTTGCCGGCGAAAGTTATGCGAAGGCTGAAGAATACTACCTCAAGGCGTATGAATTGACCAAAAAAGCGGGTATCAGAATGGATTATGGTTTAATGTTGAACCGGCTTGGCAATTTATATACGATTGAAAATAATGCAGAAAAACTTGCCAAAATTATTAAGGAATATGAAGAATTTAAAAGTAAAAGAAGCCCGGCTATTGATAAAGACCCTTTACATAGTTTGCTTTTTATCAACTGGGGCAATAAATCGCTAAAGGAAAAAGTAGCACTGCTGCAAAATGCTAAAAAATACCACATCAAAAACGGGTATTATTCTGCTGCCATGGTGGCCAATTATCAAATTGCACAGGTTTATGAAGCCAATGACCAAGCCGAGGAAGCGTTAAAGTATTTATACGAGAACAGGAATTTTTTTATTGAGAAAAATTCAATTGCAAAGAGGTATCCTAACCTGCAATACATTTACCAATTGGAGAAAAAAGCCGGCAAAACCACCGATGCCATTCTTACTGCCAATCAATTATTGGAATTGACAACTCAACTCACAAGTGAATCGAATAAAAAGCTGGCTTACGAATTGGAAAAAAAATATGAAACGGAAAAAAAAGAAAAAGAGATTGAATTATTGAATTCCCAAAACAAGCTCAATGAATTGGAATTATTAAGAGCAGGCGATATGCGTAAAGCATTAGAAAGAGAAAATCTTTTAAAAGACGAAACTATTTCTCAACAACAAGAACTTGCTTTGATTTCTCAAAGAGAAAAAGAGTGGCAACAAAAAGAATTGGAAAAAGAAAAATTACTTAGCATTTCGCTGTCCAATGAAAATAAACTGAATGAACAATTAATTGAAAAAGATAAAAATAAAAAACGGAATTTACTTATTGGAATTGGATTGCTCACCTTGGCGGGAATCAGTATTTTATACCTGTATAGAAAGCAAGTTGTCAAAAACAGGATCATCAATAAGCAAAGAGAAGATCTGGTAATGCTGAACAGGGAAATTCATCATCGGGTGAAAAATAATTTGCAGATAATATCCAGCTTACTGGATTTACAATCTGCAACAATTAATGATGAACCAACGGCAGAAAAATTCCGTGAGGGAAGCCAACGAGTACAAAGTATGGCATACATTCACCAAAACCTCTACCAGGGCGAAAGTCCCGGCATTGTTGATATGAAAGAATATATTTCCATTTTGGCAGACAACCTTATGCAATCATTTAACACAGAAGGAAGCAATATTCAATTGCAGACTTCAGTAGATAATGTACAATTACATTCCGATATGGTCATCTCGCTTGGTTTAATTATTAATGAACTGGTAAGTAATGCATTCAAGTATGCTTTTCAAAACAAACAGGCCGGCCAAATTGATATTGTACTGAAAAAAGAAGAGAATCATTTGCTTTTGCAAGTAAAAGATAATGGAGTGGGCATGTCTAAAAAGCCGGAGCCGGATAAAGAAAATTCTTTTGGCTATAAAGTAATCAGGGCATTTACACAAAAACTAAAAGCCACTATTTCAATTCAACATAAAAAAGGAACCGATGTAAGAATCTTGATTCCCCATTACAGAATGGCCTGAGTATGAAAAATGAAAAATATAAAGTTTTAGTAGTTGAAGACGAGCCTTTGATATTTGAAGGAATTAAACTGCATTTAAACAATTCCAATTTTTCAAATGTAGTATCAGCGTTGGACTACGAAGAAGCTTTAGATTTACTCAAAACATTTTCACCTGATATTACCATCCTGGATATTAATCTTTCTTCTCACAACGATGGTATTCAAATTGCCGAATATATCAATACACATTGTACCATGCCTTTTATTTATCTGACTTCTTATTCGGATAAAATTACGTTAGAAAGAGCCAAAGCCACTGCACCTGCCGGTTTTATTGTAAAACCTTTTAATAAGAAAACACTGTTGGCTTCATTGGAAATTGCTATGAATAATTTTCAACAACAACAACATATTCCTGCACTTTCACGAGCTAAAATAAACCGGGAGCTTACTGACCAATTGAGTAACCGTGAATTTGAAATTTTGCAACTTTTATACGATGGAAAAAGTAACAAAGAAATCGGCCAATTACTTTTTATTGCCATGAACACCGTCAAAAGACATGTTACAAATATTTATTTTAAGCTGGATGTTAAAACTCGAACTGAAGCCATCGCTTTAGTACGTAAACGAATGCTTTAGTAAGAAATTTATTTTTTCCTCAAAATCCCACTTTAGTATTAGCCTTACACGTATGGCCTGCTTTAATTTAGCATTGTCATTCATTCTTAACCATTAATACTTTATTACTATGAAGAAGATTAATCTGGTTGTAATAGCAATTTTCCTTGTTTCACAAGTTTTTGCCCAGGGTGTTACAGCCAAATTGTCTGTCACTGCCAACCGGGATTTGACAAGATACGTAGGAAGCAAACAGACCATTAAAGTTACGATTCGTAACAATGCAGATTATGCCTATGTAATTGGCAAAAGTGAATATGCTGTTTTAATGACGTACCAGGGTTCTACGAATGTTGGTAAAAAAGCATTTAATAACAGACTCAAACTTCCGAAAACATTACCGGCGGGTAAGTCAGTAACTTATACAATAGCAATGGCTGTGCCGTTGGAAGCAGGTGAGTATGAAGTAGATTTTTCATTTGTATGGGGAAATAGAGTTATCAGCAATGTCGTTACAATAAATTTTGAAATAAAACCCAACTACAGGGTCCGATTAGAATGTAGCAAAACTTCCATTAAATGGGCAGCAGATACGGATATTGAAATTAAAGTCAAAAATGAAGGCGATATGACCTGGCCCGAAGGAAGGTATAGTCTCGAGTTTGACCTATCACATGCGCCAAGTGGTGCCAAAACTGCTGACCTTCGTTGCTTTGACATAAAACCTAGAGTTGTAGAAACTTGGGAAGGGTTTGAAAGTGGAAATTATGACGCCATTCTTATTCGTGATTTTAAATTACCTGCTACAAAAGGTGATTACCGTGTCAAAGTGTATTTGCTCAAAGATGGAAAAAGATTTCAAGCGAGTGGCAACCCCAAAGAATTTACATTCAGGATTAATTAATTTTTTAATTTAAAACTTTATAACATGAAAAAATATTTTTTTGCAGCACTGCTCATTGTATCTGTTCAAATGGTACAAGCACAAACCTGGCCTCAAGGCGTTCAGTTTATTGAAAGTAAAATGAATGATTCAACGACTGTACAAGGCAACCTGGCCGATGGAAAAATAATTGATGATTTAAGTTGGGCTTCCAGTAGTTCCAATGCCTGTTTTACCGGCTTGCAGTTTACACAATATATGGGCCACCATGTTTTTTATGGAACAAGTATAAAGCCACAATCGGTTATTAAAATTTATGTTACCGCTGAAAATAAAGAGGAAGAAGTAAATATTTACGGCTATATGATGGGAGAAGGCGAAATGAAAATGGTGCCCAAACTTAATTCCTGCATTACCTGCGAAGCTGATTATAAAAGAAGCCGCCCAATGAAATTTAAAAAAAGCAGTGATGTCAGAGAAATTGAGTTTCGCAATCCAACGAAAAAAACATACAATATTATCATCGGTGTAGCTGCACCCAAAGGCGTTACGGAAAGAAAGTTCAGCCTTATGCTAAAAACAACTTAGACTGGAGAAAAAATATTTTATAAAGTATTTTTAAAAAAACCCGGTACCCAGTACTAAAAAAATCAAATTGGCTTGGATAGTATATTTAAGCCAATAGAACTTGAATGCAAATTAAAAATCGCCAATTTTTAAATCTGCCGCAAAATCATCGTTGATTTTAAGTACTGAAATTTGTATGGTAAAATCTCGCCAGGCTTGGGCAATGTTCTTTTTTGTGTTGTCAAAATGCCAACGATAACAATAAAGGCCATAAAGCCCCGGTTCGCATTTTTCACCACGAAGTGCTGCGCCATTCAGTGTAATCGAATTTATCATTTCCACCCATTTATCAAACAGGTCTTTTGCCTGTACGGTTGAATGAGGTATTGGCAATTGAGAAGTGATATAACCCCAATGAGTATTTTGCTCATTAATCATCATGAAACCGCGGTCTGTAGTACCTTCTATTCGCATCTTCAATTGAAAACTATCTTTCTTATCCCTTAAGGTTTTAAATTTATTGGGAAAATCAATCATGATTTCAGTGAGTTGTTTTTGCAATAAAATTTTATCCTGGGCTATAGATTTTTCTACAACTATAACAAGTAGAAAGAATAAAAAATATTTCATGGATGAAAAATTAATGGTGCAAGTTAGAAGAAAGAAACCATAAAAAAATCCGGCCTGGTGACCGGATTTTTAAAAATTTATAAAAACGAATTTTATCCTAAGGCTACTCTTCTGAAAGCAGTTACTTTTACTTTGTCGTTTTCAGTCAAATAGTCAGCGACGGTTTTGCTGCTGTCTTTTACGAAGGCTTGCATCGCCAAAGTGTTTTCTTTGAAGAAAGCTTTTAATTTGCCATCGGCAATTTTTGAAAGCATATCATCGGGCTTGCCCGCCATTTTAGGATCTTCTTTCATGACATCCATAATGATGGCTTTCTCCCTGTCGATAACGTCGGCCGGTACACTGTCTGCATCAATAGCCACCGGGTTCAACGCTGCAATTTGCATCGCCACGTCTTTACCTACTTCGGCATTTGGTTTATCTAAACCAACCAATACACCAATGCGGTAAGCACCGTGAATATAAGAAGCTACATATTCGGCTTCGATTCTTTCAAATTTGGTAACACCAATTTTTTCGCCAATGCTGGCCAGTTTATCATCTACCATCTGGCTAACTGTTAAGTCGCCGATTGTAGTGTTCATCAACTCATCCAAAGATTTTATATCGTTTTTCAACGCTGCATCTGCAATGGATTGGCCAAAAGCAATGAAATCTTCATTCTTCGAAACGAAATCTGTTTCACAACTTACACAAACGACAAATCCGGTTTTGTTATCGGCTGTTGTTTGTGCGATGACGACACCTTCATTCGCTTCTCGGTCGCTTCTTTTAGCAGCTACTTTCTGTCCTTGCTTGCGCAACCAGTCGATAGCGGCTTCAAAATCTCCATTGGTTTCTGTCAGGGCTTTGCGGCAGTCCATCATTCCGGCACCGGTAGCCTGGCGTAATTTACTTATGTCTTTTGCACTTATTGTTACTGTACTCATTGTTTCTATTTAATTATTGATACCCGGAAGTTGCAATCATATTCCGGAATCAGCATTTAAAAAATATTATTCCTGTTCTGCTTTGTGGAATAGGCAGTTTATTTTCTGCCACCACCCGGACCACGGCTGCTGGTGGTACGTCTTCTTTGGCCACTGCCTGATCGGCTTCTTCTGCCTCCACGGTCGCCATCTTCAGCAGCTGCTTCTGCTTCCAGTTTCTCAGCTCTTTTTTCTTTTTCATTATCCAATTCTTCAGCATCTTCTTCTTTGGCGGCTTGTCTTTCTGCCAGGCCTTCGGCAATCGCAGCCGTTATGTAATTGACGATAATGGCAATCGACTTGGTCGCATCATCATTTGCCGGAATGGCAAAATCCACTTTATTGGGATCGCAATTGGTATCTACGACACCAAAAGTTTGTACACCCAAACGCTTCGCTTCTGCCATAGCAATATGTTCGTGGCCTATGTCGATGATGAATAAAGCTGCCGGCACTCTACCCAACTGGGCAATACCGCCTAATACTTTTTCCATTTTTTCACGGTCGCGGTTCAGTGTCAGTTTTTCTTTTTTAGTGATGCTGTCAAAAGAACCATCGCCTAACATCTTTTCGATGCTCTGCATTTTTTTGACACTTTTTCTCACTGTATTGAAATTGGTCAACATACCACCGAGCCAACGTTCGGTTACATAAGGCATATTTACTTTCTTAGCCGATTCCATGACAATGTCTTTTGCCTGTTTTTTGGTACCGACAAATAAAATTTTCTTTCCGCTACGGGCTACTTGCTTCAAAGCGGCTGCACTTTCCTGTAAACATTCTACTGTTTTATTCAGGTCGATGATGTGGATACCTTTTTTTTCTGCAAAAATATAAGGCAACATTTTGGGGTTCCATTTCTTTTTCAGGTGGCCAAAATGTACACCGGCTTCAAGCAATTGTTGTTGTAATGATGTATTGTTTTCCATTGTATATAAATAATCGTTTTAAAATTTGTTTGAAAAGATTAACGCTTAGAGAACTGGTAGCTCTTCCTGGCTTTTTTGTGGCCAAATTTCTTCCGTTCCACAGAGCGGGGATCTCTTTTCAATAATCCACCGGCTTTTAATGCAGGCCTGAAGTCGGCATTCAATTCTACCAACACCCTGGCGATGCCAAGCATAGCGGCTTCGGCTTGTCCTTTTACGCCACCACCATTCGCATTAATTTTTACGTCAAACTTATCTGCCGATTCTACAATTTTCAACGGCCTTTCCACTTGGTTTTGTAAATACACCAATGGGAAATAAGTTTTATAGTCTTTGTCGTTGATGGTAATCTTGCCAGTTCCTTTGGTGATAATCACCCGGGTAACAGCGGCTTTACGACGACCAATTCCATTTGTTTGTTTTTCCATATTTTATTTTTTGACATTCGGTATTAGTATAAGCCGAAATGATGAATTTAAAATTTTAATTCCTTGGGTGATTGTGCGCCATGCGGATGTTTGTCGCCGGTGTACACAAATAATTTTTTAAACATCTTGCGGCCCAGCCTGTTTTTGGGCAACATGCCTTTGACGGCTCTTTCAATGATGTCTTCCGGCTTTCTTTTTAAAAGATTGCGGGCTATTTCTTCTTTTCTGCCGCCCGGATAACCGGTAAAGTGGTCATACACTTTCTGGTCCAGTTTGTTGCCGGTCAATACTACTTTTTCGCAGTTGATAACAATAATGTAATCGCCGGTATCAACGTGTGGTGTATAGTATGCTTTGTTTTTACCACGTAGTATCGCAGCAATTTTTGCACACATACGTCCTACGGTTTGATTAGTACCATCCACAACGTACCAATTACGCTGCACGGTAGCCTCGTTCGCATGTTTGGTTGTAAAATGTAATTTGCTCATTTAAATTTGTTTTATGGCCTCCGCTATCCCGGAATAGCCGTTTTTAAAATTATTTCCCATTGAATGGATGTAGTGCAATTCTGTGCCGGCTACATACCTTTTCTTCTTGGGCGGGCAAAGGTAACTATGCCACACATTCAAACCTAATTTTTTGAGATAAATTTTTCAATAGCACCTTTGTAACTGATTGATTTACAGTAAAAATATTGACCAATAATTTTCATACCCTTATTTTGGCCATTCAAAATCTTATTTTACTTTTCAGTGTTTCAAAAAAATAAACTGCATAATATGGCAAGTCGTTTTCTCAATCGTAGCCACTTTGGCCGGCCCGAAAACCGTGGAAACCTGATGACAATTGAAGAAGCAAATGCATTGCTGGAAGAATGGGTGCCCAACCCAAAACTCAGGTTGCACATGCGACAAGTAGCCGGCAATATGAAAGCCTGGGCTATTGAAAAAGAAGGAGCCGATGCAATAACCGCTTTGAAATGGGAACTGGCCGGACTGCTCCATGATGCCGATTGGGAAAAATATCCCGACCAACATTGTAAAGTCATTATAGAAGAATTGGAAAAAAGAAATATTGACCCCGACGTCATTCAATGTATTGCTTCTCACGGCCCGGCCGTCTTTGGTGTGGAACCAAAAACCTCAATGGATAAAATGATTTATGCCATTGATGAACTCTCGGGTTTTATTCATGCCGCTGCTTTAATTCGTCCTACATTCTATGAAGGGCTCACCGTCAAAAGTGTAAAAAAACGATTGAAGTCACCTGCTTTTGCCGCACAGGTAAGCCGTGATGATATTCAAGATGCCGTCTCTAAAATAGATATTTCACTCGAGGAGTTAATCCAATTTATTATTGACCATCAAAAAGATATTGAATAAAATATTGAATTTTTTTGAACACCATAACTTTACGAACTAATTTTCCATTATGTATTCTAACACTGCGGTTCGTGAATTGCAAAAAACAACACAAGTTTTGCTTGCGCAAACAAATGAAGAAACCGTTGCCGAAAAAACATTGGCTTCTTTGCGGGATGTATTGCGGTTTCACGAATACCGTTATTATGTACTCAATGATCCGCTGTTGGCCGATGAAGAATATGATAAATTGTATAAACTTTTAGAAAGGACAGAAAAAGCATTTCCCCAAACTATAACACCCGATTCGCCGACACAAAGAGTGGCCCAAGGATTCGCAAAGAATTTGCCCGCCGGGCAATCAAATTTTCCGACGGTACAACATTTAGTACCGATGCTTTCATTGGATAATTCATACAACAGCGATGACTTACTTGATTTCGACCGAAAAGTAAAAGAACTATCCGGCCTTTCTACAATTGCATATTGTGTGGAGCCAAAATTTGACGGAGGAAGTATTTCCGTCATTTATGAAAATGATTTGCTGGTACGAGGGGCCACCCGTGGCGATGGTGTAGCCGGCGACGACGTTACGATGAATGCCAAACAAATCCGCTCATTGCCATTATCGGCAAAATTTTCTGCTGTCGGTATTGAACAAATTGAAATCAGGGGAGAAGTTTTGATCAATAAAACAAATTTTGCCAAGTACAATCAACAATTAATAAATGAAGGCTTACCACCATTGGCCAATACCCGAAATGCTGCAGCCGGTTCATTGCGTATCAAAAATCCGGCAGAAGTAGCCAAAAGAAACCTCGAAGTATTTGTATATCACATCAGTTATTATACGTTGCGGAAAGGCCTGTCCACTCCCGGGGAATTACAAACCCATACCGGCGCTTTGCAGTTGTTGTGGGATGTAGGTTTTCGTAGCCCGATAAAAGAAAAAAAAGTTTTCAATTCTATTGAAGAAGTTATTCAGTTCTGTAAAGATTTTGAAACGACAAGAGATGCATTGCCTTATGAGATAGATGGCATGGTCATTAAAGTCAATGATATTGCTTTGCAAAATGAATTGGGTATGACATCGCATCATCCTCGCTGGGCGATAGCCTTTAAATTTAAAGCAAGGCAAGCCACCACGCAGTTATTAAAAGTAGAATTCCAGGTAGGACGAACCGGAGCGGTAACGCCGGTAGCCAAATTAAAACCGGTACCCATAGGCGGTGTTACCGTAAGTAGTATTTCCATTCATAATGAAGAGTATATAAAAGAAAAAGATTTACGCATAGGCGACACCGTTTTAATAGAACGAGCCGGTGATGTGATTCCGCAAATCGTTAAGTCATTGACCGATGTCAGAAGCGGTAAAGAAGAAAAAATAAAATTTCCCCGAAACTGCCCCGTTTGTAAGAGCAAATTATTCAAAGAAGAAGAAGAAGCCGTTTGGCGTTGTGTCAATATCGAATGTCCGGCACAGGTAGTAGAAAGAATTGTCCATTTTGTCAGTAAGGATGCTATGGACATCCGTGGATTAGGCGAAGCCAATGTGCGTCGTTTTTATGACATGGGTTTGCTCAACGATATTCCGGGTATTTATCAATTCGATTTTGAAAAATTAAGTACGATAGAAGGCTTTGGTGCCAAATCGATTGAAAACCTGCAAATGGCTATTGAACAATCAAAATCGCAGCCGCTCTATCGGCTTTTATATGCACTGGGCATTCGTTTTGTAGGCGAAACCACTGCTAAAAACCTGGCCAGGGAATTGCATCATCTATTGGATTTAAAAGATTTTACGGCCGAAGCATTGCAAAATTTAGAAGATATTGGCCCCAAGGTGGCCGGAAGTATTCTTCATTTCTTTAGCAATAAAAATAATATAGAAATGATAAAGCAATTGGAGTCGCTGGGACTACAGTTGCGACAGACGCAGAAAGACAAGAAAAAAGGCGGAAGCCTAACGGGCGAAACATTTTTATTTACCGGCACCTTGCCTACCTTAAAAAGGTCTGAAGCGGAAGCGATGGTAGAATCCCTTGGCGGACAAATCGTAAGCAGCGTTAGTTCTAAACTCAATTACCTCGTTGTAGGCGAAAAAGCCGGTAGTAAACTGGAAAAAGCCAAAAAAATCAACTCGGTGACAATTATTTCAGAAGAAGAATTTTTAAAAATAATTGCCCAAAAATAGATGGTAAATGCTGATAATTATTTTAACTTAGTGTTTCCCGTTCGTTTCATTAACCTTATTTTCTCGTACCGGTGTAATAAATAATATTCGTCCCTGGCAAAAAAAAATATTATGATTAAAAAACAAGCCGGTGAAGTCTGGAAACCGATTAGTTTTCCGGGATGGAGGCAACTCAGAAATCGTTACGCTGTTTCAAACCAGGGAAGAATTGCCAGTTTCAAAAAAAATGTTTTAAATGATGGCAAACTTTTAAGTGGTTCATTAACTACCGGTTACCGGACACTCAATCTGCATCGTGCCGATAATAAAGGAACACTGTACATCCACCGGGAAATGGCCAAATTGTTTTTGAAAAAACCCTCTCCTAAGCACCGTTATGTAGTTCATAAAAATCATAAAAAACTGGACAACAAAGTAAAAAACCTGATGTGGGCCACATTGGATCAAATGATTGAACACCAACAAAAAAGCCCGGCCAAAAAAGCGTATAAAGTAAAACAAGCCAGTCGCACATCCGGATTGAAATTAACGGCATCGGAGGTTAAAAAAATAAAATCAGTACTGGCCAATAAAAAAAGAAAAATCACCATCAAGCGGCTTGCCGAAAATTATGGCGTAAGCGAAATGACCATTTACCGGATTAAGAGCGGCGAAAACTGGGCGAAGGTGAAATAAATCTCACTACATTTCTTTTTAGTAGTTTTATCTTTCTTCAATAAATTAGGAAAGATGCTACAAAAATCTACCATTCAGTTTTTACAAGACTTAAAAAGAAATAACAATAAACCCTGGTTCGATGCCAACCGGAAAGTATATGAAGCGGCCAAAAAAGATTTTTTGAAATTCATTCAGCAAGTTATTGACCGCCTGGGAAAAAAAGATCAATCCATTCAAAACATCTTGGCCAAAGAAACTATTTTTCGAATCAACCGCGACATTCGTTTTTCGAAAGACAAATCGCCTTATAAAACAAATTTTGGCGCCAGCATCAATAAAGACGGCAGAAAAGCAATGGGTACAGCCGGTTATTATTTTCACTTAGAACCCGACAGTAGTTTTGTAGGTGGAGGCATATACATGCCTATGCCGGAAAATTTGAAAAAAATAAGACAGGAAATAGATTACAATTTTAAAGATTTTAAAAAATTATTACGAGCCACAAAATTCAATACCATTTACGGCAACCTCAGCCGTGATGAAAGTTACTTGCTGAAAAGAATTCCCAAAGGATATGAAGCGGATCATCCGGCTGCCGATTATTTACGATTGAAAAGTTTTGTGGCATTGCATTCCATTAAAAAAACAGAATTGACAAATAAAAATTTAGTACAACAAACGGTTGATGCTTTTGTGGCACTTCGGCCACTCATAGATTTTTTGAATACTGGCCTCGATTAAAATTTTTACATTAAACCATTCTCCAGCATATACTCTGCAATCTGAACGGCATTGGTAGCAGCGCCTTTGCGCAGGTTGTCAGATACGACCCACATATTCAAGGTTTTGGTTTGTGTTTCATCGCGGCGGAGCCGGCCCACGAATACTTCATCTTTTTCATGTGCTCCAAGCGGCATCGGGTAAAGTTGTGCAGCATCATCATTTTGAACGATAACACCGGGCGAAGATTGTAAAATGGAAATAACTTCTCCCAGTTCAAATTCATTTTCAAATGCCACATTGATACTTTCGCAATGGCCGCCCATAACAGGAATGCGTACAGCCGTAGCCGTTAGTTTTATGGAATCGTCTTGCATGATCTTACATGTTTCACGTACCATTTTCATTTCTTCTTTGGTATAACCGTTGTCTAAAAAAATGTCAATTTGTGGAATCACATTCAAATCAATCGGGTAAGCGTAAGCTTTTTCTCCTTCCGTATTGTTTCTTTCGTGGAAGAGTTGGTCCACGGCTTTTTTGCCGGTTCCCGTTACGCTTTGATAAGTGCTGACAACGACTCTTTTGATGCTGTATTTTTTATGCAAAGGATACAATGCAACAACCATTTGTATGGTGGAACAATTGGGGTTGGCGATGATGTAATCTTCTTTGGTTAATACATGGGCATTTACCTCAGGTACGATTAATTTTTTGGCATTATCCATACGCCAGGCGCTGCTGTTATCTATCACTTTAATGCCGTTGGCGGCAAATTTGGGGGCCCATTCCAATGAAGTATTTCCTCCGGCAGAAAATAAAGCCAATGCCGGTTTCGCAGCAATAGCGTTTTCCATAGAAACAACGGGAATTTTTTTGCCTTTGAATTCGATCGTTTTGCCTACCGACTTTGCTGAGGCAACCGGAACCATCGAAGTAACCGGAAAATTTCTTTCTGTAAATATGTCCAGCATTTTGCTACCTACCAAACCGGTAGCACCGACTACAGCTATTTTCATTTTTGTTTTTTAGACTGAAAAGTCCTGCTTTTGCAGGCGATTTAATTCATCAATTACCGGATAAAGATATAATTTTTGAAAATGCAGTAAAAAAGTATCCGTTTACATTATTACGTCAATAGCATGTATTCATTAACATTAAACTATCTTAAACTACTAACAAATCTGTCCTTAAAATTGGGTACACTATTATATTTTGTAAATAAGCGAGGGTATCGGGTACTTGTGCTTTGGTCTTTTGTATAAATGAAATTTATACAATTGCAAATAGTAAAGCTATTTTCTTCATAATCTATTCCCTTACTTTAATATCAGAAATTATAGCGTTTTTATAAAAATTATATGCAGTGGTATTCCACCCTCCACCGTTATTGTTTTCCCATATAGAATCTGATTGAGTTGCGTCTAGTGGAGTTTGCCAATAAACATTCAGGCAAGGGTACGTTAGGTACATGTCATCTAGACCGTCTTGTGGATAATAAAAAGCAAAAGAAGTAGAGGTTTCCTTGTTTTTATTATAAACAACAGCTCTTATAGGATGAAAATACTTAGTTTGAATCTGAAGTGAATTAAATAAAACAGAAAAAGGCTGCCCAATATAGTTTGCTTTGTCTGCAACTATTGTGTTTAAATATGCCAAAGTATCCGGTACACCTGATTGTGCATTAATGTTTTTTGTGAGAACCGTAATTAATAGTATTAAAAATATTTTTTTCATATTATAAGTCATTTATTTTTTAAAGTTATAAGCAATCCTGAACATATATTTTTTTCTTTGGCTTATTGGGATTAGGAATAACGGTTTTTACCAGAATGGGCTTAAAATTACCATTACTGTCTTTTTTGTGCAATGTAATCCCTGAATTAAATGAATTTAAAACTGCTGCCATTGCCATTTCGTAAGAAAAAAAGCAGAGCGGCATGACCTGCTTTTTTACACAAACATTTTTATTTAATCTTCTAGTTTTATATCTAATATTATACCATTTTTATAAAAATTATAAATTGTGGCATTCCACTCCCCTCCATCATATTGAGAATATAATATACTTGACTGTACAGCATTTAAATAAGGTTGCCAATATATTCGTAAACAGGGATAGGTTAAATACATGTCCTCTGCCGTTTGTGGAAAATAAAAGGCAACAGAAGTTGAAGTTTCTTTGTTTTTATCGTAATGAATAGCAGCAACAGGACTAAAAAATTTTATTTGAATTTGCAGATTGTTATATAAAACCGAAAAGGGCTGCCCAACATATTGAGCTTTATTGGCAACTATATTTTGCAAATAAGCCAGTGTATCTGTTACCTGTGCTTTTGTTTCTTGTATAAATAAAGTTGATACAATTACAAATATTAAGGTTATTTTTTTCATCGTTCACTTATTTTAAAGTTAGTAAATTATAAGCAGTCCTGTACATACTGTTTTTTCTTAGGTTTATTAGGATTAGGAATAACGGTTTTTACCACAATGGGTTTAAAATTACCATTACTGTCTTTTTTGTGCAATGTAATCCCTGTATTAAAAGAATTTAATACCGCTGCCATGGCCATTTCATAAGCAAGATTTTCTTTGTTTGTATTATTTTTATACTCTTTTCGAAAGTATTTTTTTGCCTCATCAAATTCCTTCCCGATAAGAGAGCTTTCTTTCCATCCATTTGTAGCAGTATCTAAAAATGAACTTTTAGTGTTAAAAAAGGTAGCTGCTTTATCATAATCCGTAATACTAATAGCATATTGACTATTATCGGAGGCAGCAACAAAACTCCCTTCAAAATGTGAATCTCCGTACAATTTGTTGTTTAGAAAACTGTACAAATCGTTAGCAGAATGGGCGGCATAACCATTTGGAGGATGTGTATGCAGCATTGCAGCCCACAGATACAAGTACGGAATATTGGCTATTATGAGAATATGGTTACTGTCTCCTGTTTGTACTGCGTCTGATTTGTAAATATCTGTAAACGTAGTATCTGTTACGTCATTTGGATTTACCATAAACTTTTGATAAATCGGAAATCCTTTTTCTAAAGGCTCAGTGGCAAGATTAGGGATTGTATTTAATACTGAATCTGCTTTGCTTAATGTATAAATAGAATCCATTTTTTTAGCGGAAACCTTTGCGATATCACAAGGATCTGTTGAAGACGGAGGCGGCTCCTCCTCAATAGGAATCGGCTCCCAGCCGGGGCCGCAGGTATTATTGATGGCTGTCCGGTTGCCTTCAGTAGGGTTTCCATTACAATCACCCGGTGTGCCGTCGCCATTTTCGCCGCCACCGGTGGCGCCGCCATCGCCTCCGGAGCCATCACCTGTACCACCTCCACCACCACCACCCGGGTCGCCACCTATACCACCAGTACCTTCATAAAGTATTGTGCAAATTTCTTCAGAATGGTCATATAAATCACAATCTTCCGTACAATATCCTCCACAATGATTTTGATATTCTTCTGGTGTTCCATAACATACATCGTATATAGTGCATGTCTCTACGGTAACATAGTTCGAGACTTTATTTGCTTTTTTTTCATCAATTTCTGGTTGTTTTATTTTCACTACGGGAAATCTCCCGTTTCCCGGATTACCAAATAGTTGCGGGTCAGTTATTTTGAACATTATTCTATCAAAAACAGCATAATCAAACTTTGAAAATAAATGGAAAACGTCTTTTGCATTCCATGTATTACTTGTTGTATCATATCCAAAACGACTATATTGCCAGTCGCACAGATAATTAAAAATTGTATCAGAAAAGCTACTCTGTATAATCATCGTTGCGTTTACATAATTCTGTGAATCTCTTACAAAAGGAATATAAGTAATGGTAGTACTGTCAGCCGAATTGCCTTTGCCTGCTGTGGCGAGTTTTGCAAAAGAAAGGGCTTTATCCCACCTAGGATATCCAATGCGGCTTACCGTTTTTTCTACAAAATGCAAGGTGTCATTTGTTCTTTGCAAAAAACCATTCAATGCCTTTACAAGAGGCTCGGTTGATGCATGATTATTGAAGAACTTTTCTTCTACACTGTTGTTATTATTTCCGGTTATGGGCGGTTGCATGAGTTTATCTGTTTTGCGGCAGCCGTTTACCACTACAGCCGCCGCTATACAGACAATCAAAATGGTGGTAAGTGTTGCAAACCGCCCGGTGAAATTTATTTTTCCATAGCATTTAATTCAGGAAGTAAATGGATTGGTATTCGGTACAACCCGGATGTAAAGCGGATTATATGCCTTAAATACAAATTTAATAAAAAATAATGCGAAGCTTGGAGCTGAGATTGCAGTGGCGTTTAAGAGAGAAGTTTTGAGATGAGTGAAATTTTCTGTAAGTATATTTTTTTACAATCGTTTATGCAAATTTAAGACCTTGGTTTAATCACTTATTAATTATAATCAATAAAATTTTAATATTGCTTAAAGTATTACCACTTTTCTTTTCAATAATAGTTTGGGTTTAAGTTCAATGCCAAAAGTATTCTTTTAATTTTACATAAACGTAATAGGAAATTAAAAAGTTCAATTAATAAAAGCTATAATTTTTCTATTAATTCTATAATTTGAATAAATTTCTTCCTTTCTTCAGAATATGGGCAATACTCTAAAGCAAGGTAAGGGTTGCGATAGATTAAAACATTTTTCTTTTTATTGAACTTATATTCCAATTTAAAAACAGGGATATCTTCAGTTAAAGAAAAATCTTTTATTTCAGAAACTTCTTTTCCTTTTATTATTGAATCTTTCGTAGTGACACATTTATATTCTAATTCTGATTCATCCGGAAATTGTAATAAGCCCATGGCTAGAATATTTTTTATTACATTTTCACAAGCAGGACAATTTTTCATCTCAATTTTTTGGCCATTCGATCGTATTTTTTCATGTAGGTATTTTACATTCCATTCATTTTCATTATTACCTACAATAATTGTCGGCGGTTTGATAGGGTAAAGATTGTTTACCGAAAGCACAATTATTGAATCATATTGATTTTCAAATGCTTTGAAAGTATCTGAAAATACTTTATTGTTATTGATTTTTGAAGTACAACACCCTTGTATTAAAATTAGAAGGATGATTATTTTCAATGGTTTTATGAATCTCATTATTGGCATTTATCCTTTGATGCAGCTAGTGGTGTTGCGTTTAATTCTGCTGTAATTATTACTTTATACATTTGTGCTGTAGCAGAATCAGTTGCTTCAAAATCTTTCCATGATTTTGTGATATAACTATTTATATCTCCTGTAAGTCCAGCCCATGCTAATGCAGTATAATATGTGTCAATATCTAAATTTGGATATAAACTACGAATATTTGTTAAATCGGAATCTGAAATTAACTTATATTCTTTTAAAGCATTTGCAATTTGTGTTACAAAAGATGCAGCCATTTGTTCATGTTGATTCCCATATGTTGAGTTTGGTGCATTTGGGTCATATGGTTTTAAAAAGCCTAATTCATTGGCTAGATTTTCTTCTTTTACAGAATCTCCATTTGCTTCAAATGAGCGATAAAAGAAATAAGCATGAATCATCTCATGAATAATTGTATGAGCAATTGAAAGTTTTGTTGAATTCGCAAGATGAGTCGGACTTATTTTAATAGTGACATTTAAATATGCCAGTTCACCAGATGTACCGTTTATTGTATAGTAACCAGGAATAACAGATGTGTTACCGGGGTTGTTTAAAGTAGGGTCTACTAAGAAGTTAAGGTTAAATTTTGTGGATTGAGAAAACAAATTCTGAATTAATCCTATTGTAGAATTGTTTAAGTTCACTACATTCGTTGCAATAGTCTTGGTGCAAGGGTAATCATTTAACCCTGTAAGATCAATTTTATAATCAGGTTGTGAATTAAACCAAGCTTCATCATGTACAATCGGCTCATCCTCAATCGGCACCCAACCCGGGCCGCAAGTATTATTAATTGCTGTGCGGTTGCCTTCAGTAGGGTTTCCATTACAATCACCCGGTGTGCCGTCGCCATTTTCGCCGCCACCGGTTGCTCCGCCATCGCCTCCGGAGCCATCACCTGTACCACCACCACCACCGGGATCACCTCCAGGAAAGGTTGTACAATATAAATAACTATAACACCAGGGCGGTCCTTGACAATTTAAATAATCACATCCACCATGAGCATTACAATACTCCGGACTACCACAATGTATAGCAACCACACATTCTTGGTTTGTATTTGTTGTAGTCCTTCCGTACGTTCCGTTTGAATCCAAAAGTGTAATTTTTAAAAACTCATTATTATCCATTCTTGGAGATGAATCAAACAAAAGAGTATCAGTAATATAGAATTGTGATTGTCCTGTTGTGAGTTTACTAAAATACATAAAAAACAAAGCCAGATTCTCAGCTGTGCTATCTACAACTTGATTTGAATAAGGGAATTGAGAATATTGCCAATCGCAAACGTATTGAAAACTTGTGTCAATTGTTGTTGTTTCCACAATCATAGATGCATTCACAACATTTTCCGAATCTCTTACAAATGGAATATAAGTTAAAGTAACACTGTCGCCGGAAGCATCACGACTGGTTACATTATTATTTTTAAGTTTTATAATTGCTTTATCCCACCTCGGATAGCCTATGCGGCTCACCGTTTTTTCTACAAAATGCAGGGTATCATTTGTTCTTTGCAAAAAACCATTCAATGCCTTTACAAGAGGCTCCGTTGATGTATGATTATTGAAGAACTTTTCTTCTACGCTGTTGTTGTTATTATTTGTATTTACAGGAGTTTCCACGAGTTTATCTGTTTTGCGGCAGCCGTTTACCACCACAGCCGCCGATATACAGACAATCAAAATAGTGGTAAGTGTTGCAAACCGCCCGGTGAAATCTATTTTTCTCATAGCATTTAATTCAGGAAATAAATGAATTGGTTTTCGGTACAACCCGGATGTAAAGAGGGGAAATCAATACCACTATTGTTACTTTAAATGCTTAGGCAGATGTACTTGAAATAGATCTGGTTAAGTTGATAGACATAAAAGAAGAAAATAAAAAACAAAAATAAACCCGTTATTTTCTAAACTGATATTATACCACATAATCGCATGAAACTGCACAAAATATTTTTTAATCCTGTAGGCTTCTCAACTTCAATCATAACCTTAACTTGAATTGAATTGTAATTTGATTGCTCTTTTCTTTGAAGCTGTAATGTGCTTGCCTAAAAATTAAACTTGAATTTATTAAAATAACGTACTTTTACGTGGTCCAAACCTATTAAATAAGCTGCAAACCAATAATCTATGAGTACGGAAACGATAAAAGTCGCCATTGCCGACGACCATAAAATATTCAGGGACGGCATTCGCATGGCGTTAAAAGAAAAAGAATACCTCCAAATTCTTTGGGAAGCCGAAGACGGTAAAGACCTTCAGCATAAACTGAAATTAAAACTCCCCGACGTTATCTTGATGGATATTCGTATGCCGGAAGTGGACGGCATTAATGCCATCAGCATGATTCGTAAAGAATACGAATCGCTTAAAATCATTGTCCTTACAATGTACGATGACAAAGAAATGATTACAAAAATGATGGAAATGGGAGCCAATGCTTATTTGACCAAAACGACCGACCCGGACGAAATTTACCAGGCTATTATGAGTTGCGTGAAAGATGATTTTTATTTCAATGAATTGGTCAATAAAGCCGTGCTGTTGAAATTACAACACAAAAAAAATGTAAGGCAGTTTTATCCCAACCCGGTAAAATTTTCCGAAAAGGAAATAAAAATATTGAAACTGATTGCTGAAGACAAAACTACAGTGGAAATTTCGAAGGAAGTTTTTTTAAGTCCGCGAACCATTGAAACCATTCGGCAAAACATGAAACAAAAAGTAGGTTCCAAAACAATTGCCGGCCTGGTGATGTATGCCATGCGCAATAAAATCCTGGAATAATTTATTTTTTTAAACATCCCTTTTCGTAATCTTTATTTTTAAAAAGATTTATGTCAAATATCAACGATACTTATTTCGATGGTTATTATAAAGAAATTTGGCGTTCAGTAATGCCTGCCCGGCTTACCGACAATGAAATAAAATTTTTAGAAACGTATTTCAAATTATCGGCCAATAGTAGTGTACTTGACTTGATGTGTGGCTACGGCCGCCATGCCTTAGCATTGTCCCGCAAAGGAATTTCTGTTACAGCAGTTGATAATCTTGCAGCATATATTGATGAAATAAAAACAACGGCTGCCAACGAAAAATTAACAATACAAGCACAACAAAAAAATGTATTGGAGTTCAATGCCAGTGAAGATTTCGACCTAGCTATTTGCATGGGCAATAGTTTTAATTTTTTTGCAAGGCCTGATGCAGAAAGATTATTGCAAATCATGACGAATGCTTTAAAACCCGGTGGCCATCTGCTTATCAATTCTTGGTCCGTTGCCGAAATTCAATATGCCAATCCACTCAGAAATAATTGGAAACGAATCGATGAAAAACTCTTTTTAAATGAATTTAGTTTTCAATTACATCCTTCCCGGGTAGAAGCTGTTAGTACAATTCTTTTACCGGATGGTACAAAAGAAGAAAAAAAAGGAGTTGATTATATCTATTCACTCAATGAAATGGAAGACATGATAAAAGCGGTCGGTTGCGACATGCGTGATGTGTTCTCCATTCCCGGAAGTAAGTCTTTCCAGCCCGGCGATCCGATTGTATATATAGTAGCAGTAAAAAAATAAAAAACCCCGGCGTTATGAAGACCGGGGTAACGTTACTGTTATGAAAAGAAAAATTTGAATGTTCCCATACACTTAACTCATTCTTTTCAGTTGGTATTGGATTTTAAAAACGGAATGTATTGTTAAATAATTTTTTTAAAAATCAGAAAGTTGAAAGACAGTTGAAGTGTTCCCGATAAAGATCGGGTGTGTTCTTCATAGGTATTTGAAAATTCATTCTGGACGGTTTGGACATTGAACAAGACGGACAAACAGATCAATCATGTCAATCAACTTTCAGATACAAATGTATAGGCTGCTGTATATGTTAACAAGAGGATAACTGCCCTTTTTAAACCTTATGGTATTTACTCAAGTACATCGTAAAAATTCTTCTCGACTTCGTAAACTTTCGATATTCAATGCGTAAGATGGTAATTTCCGCAATATTGAAATTAGGTACTAACACTATAGTATATGTTATGGGAATTTAACAACTTGCATTATCGAATTTATACTTATTGTATTATTTAAAATAACAATCCAATTATGAAAAACTCCGATTCTAACAATGTAATTAAAGTCGCTATTGCCGACGACCACGCCGTGTTTCGTTCGGGTATTAAAACTTCACTCGGCTTTCGTAAAGACATACAATTAGTTGCTGAAGCAGAAAATGGTATGCAATTGCTGAATTTATTGAAGCACATTAAACCCGATGTAGTTTTACTCGATATCCAAATGCCGGTGATGGATGGTTTTACGACCTTACCCGAAATCAAAAAACTGTATCCTGACGTAAAAGTTATTATGCTTTCCTTCATGGTCGATCATTCAGTGATTTCTAAAATGATGGAAGTAGGTGCCAATTCTTATTTAACCAAAGAAGCCGGTGCCGATAAAATCTGCGATGCTATTATTGGCGTGTACGAAAATGAATTTCATTTCAATGAAATGACCAATAAAGCCTTACTCGATGGATTAAGAACCAAGCGTACTATCGAATCCAGTATGCCACAGGACGTTGACCTGAATGATAAAGAAGTGAAAATCCTGAAACTTATGTGCGATGAAAAAACAACCAAAGAAATTGCCGACATCGTACAACTAAGCCCAAGAACAATTGAAGCTATTCGGGACAAATTAAAAACCAAAACCGGTACCAAATCTATGGCCGGCCTGGTGATGTATGCCGTAAAATCAGGATTAGTAGAACAAGATTAATATAAAAGGCAAGCAATTTTAAACCACTTTGCAATTGTAAAGTGGTTTTTTTATTCTATTTTGGTTTCATGCATTTACTTAATTGCAACGGCCGGCTGGTGGACAGTACACAACCTGTTGTGCAAGTTGCTGACAGAAGTTTTCGCTATGGCGATGGTGTTTTTGAAACCATGAAAATTCAAAACGGCACCATCCATTTAGCCGATTATCATCAACAAAGATTGTTGTCATCATTAGAATTATTACAAATTAATATACCGACAAATTTTACCTGGCAAAAACTCAATGATGAAATAATTGACCTCTGCCGGCAAAATCAAATGTTGTCTTTGGCCAGGATTCGACTGACTGTCAGCAGTGGCAATGGCGGCCTTTTTACAACCGATGGATTGAACTATATCATTGAATCTATTGCGTTGTCAGAAAATGACATCCGATACAATGAGAAAGGCTTGTTTTTGGGAAAATATATTTCCTGTAAAAAATCTATGGATGCTTGGGCCAACTTGAAATCAAATAATTTTTTGCCTTACGTTATGGCTACGAAATTTGTAAAAGCGAATCTCTTCGACGATTGCATTTTGTTGAATACTTCAGGCCATATAGCCGATACTACAATTGCCAATATTTTTATGTATAAAGATGGCATCCTTGCTACGCCTTCTCTCGATCAAGGTTGTGTAAATGGTGTGATGCGACAATTTTTATTGGAAAAAATGCAGGCAAATAACATAAAGGTTGTAGAAAAGCCGATTTCAATTGATGATGTAGCATCCGCCGAAGAAGTTTTTCTTACAAATGCCATCAAAGGGATTCGCTGGGTCAGGCAGTTTGAAAATACATTTTATACAAATGAATTGTCTAAAGAATTATATGCAAGGTTTATCAACCCAGCCAAAATATAATCAGCGATGGATAAATAATGTATCTGTTTTTTTATTTTCTTCCCGGTGCAAAGTGGCATAAACCTCGTAAAGGTGTTCAATGGCTGCTTGTCCTTCCGGGCCAAGGTCATGGGTGAAATGATTGACATATAATTCTATATGTTGCCGCATAACATCTTCCTGCATTGCCTGCGAATTTTTTTGTACATAATCGCTGATTGCCGGATAATTTTCAAAAGAATAAGCAATACTTTTTTGTACCAGGTAGTTTATTTCAATGGCCAATTCTTTATCTATTGATTGTTGAATGGCTATACCGCCCAAAGGAATAGGTAGTTTTGTTTTTTGCTCCCAATATTCGCCTAAGTCAACAATTTTATGTAAACCTTTTTCCTTGTATGTAAACCTGTTTTCGTGAATGATAACACCCAATGCTTCCGGATGTTCTATTATATAATTTTCGATTGAATCGAACCTTAAAAAAATTTTATGCATTGCATCAGGAAATGCGTAACTAAATAAAAAATGGGCTGTTGTGTTTTCACCCGGTAAGATGATGGGCGAAGTGGCAATTTTTTCACTCGTAATTTTTTCATTTTTCTTTGTAATAAGCAAAGGTCCGACGCCTTTTCCGATGGCGGCACCGGCAAATAACATACGATAATATGGAAGTGAATGAAAAAAAGCCGGGAAGCTCAGTTTTGTTACCATTAATTTTCCTTCCAAAGCCCAACGGTTCAGGGTTTCTACATCTTCAAGAACAACATCAAATTCGAAATTACCGGTATCGATTTTTTTATTGACCAGTGCATCAAATATAAATGTATCATTAGGACAGGGAGAAAAACCAAGTGTAATTTTCAATGTATGCTGATTTATTTTTCGAGAAATTTTATAACTGTGTATCGACTATTTTAATTAATTCTTTGTTCAGGCTTAAGATAGACTCATTCATATTCCATTTCTTTTTATTTCTTTCGCCAATATAATTAGATACAGCACGGATTTGTAAAAATGGAATATTTTCCATGATTGAAACATAATGCAGGGCGGCGCCTTCCATCGATTCTATAACCGGATGAAAATATTCGGTATATAATTTTGCTTTCGACTGTTGGGTAGTTATTTCATTGACAGAAATGGCATTTACTTTTTTTAAGCGAACGTTGTCTAATATTTTACTCTTATTGACAAGCCATCCTTTTTGAAAAGGGAATTGGTTTTGTGGTAATAACTGTAAATCGAAAATTGTTTTTAGGCTTTTCAATTCTACCACAGATTGGTCGGCAATGGCTTCTTTTTTTACCAAAACAACTTTTCCCAACGGCAGGGTTTTATCAAAACAACCACCCACACCGGCTTGCAGAACCAGGTCGGGTTTTTTGATTTGCAATTGTTTTAATAAAGAATAGGTCGTTGCAGTCAGGCCAATACCGGTAATTAAAATGTCTATATTCTTTTTGGGATTCGATTTATAAAAATCAATGAAAGGCGAAATTTCTTTGGCTGTTGCAGCTATTACCAGGCAATTCATGGCGCAAAATTATTGAAATCCCGTGGTTCGGATTATTTTTCTGTTCATCTCCATCTTTTTATTTTTTCAATTACCTTTGCGGCTGCTTTTCCAGATGGTAAAGTGTCACTTTCCTCCGCCCAATGCTGTGAGGAATCAAAAAAAGTAAAGCATGGTTTACTTAACCCGATCAGAACATTTCAATGCGGCACATAAACTTTTCAACCCGAATTGGAGTATCGAGAAAAATGAAGCAGTCTTTGGCAAATGTGCCAATCAAAACTGGCATGGACATAATTATGAATTGTTGATAACTGTAAAAGGTGCACCGGATTCGGATACCGGTTTTGTATTTGATGTAAAACAACTCAGTCACCTAATCCGGGAATACGTTATTGAACAAATAGACCATAAAAACCTGAATATGGATGTGCCTTTTATGAAAAATAAAATGTGCAGTACCGAAAACCTGGCTATGGCCATTTGGCAGGAACTGGCACCTCATTTGCCGGGCTCTGTTCAATTGCATTGTATCAAACTGTATGAAACGCCAAGAATATATGTTGAATACTATGGCGAATAATCAAGCTCAGAGTATTTCCTGATTTCAAAGATGACTTTACAAAGGATTGCTTAATTTCAAAAATGAATCAAAAAGTCGCCGTTTACAGAAAAGAACATTTTAACGCAGCACATCGTCTTTTTAATCCTGATTGGGATGATAAAAAGAACGAAGAAGTTTTTGGTAAATGTGCTTTGCCGCATTACCATGGTCATAATTATGAGTTGGAAGTAAAAATTGTGGGTGTGCCCAATCCTGAAACCGGCTATGTGTACGACCTGAAAAAGTTAAGTGATTTAGTGGAAGATGAAATCCTGGCAAGGTTCGATCATAAAAACCTGAATGTGGATACTGAAGAATTTAAAACCTTGAATCCAACGGCAGAAAATATTGCAATCGTCATTTATCATTTGTTAAGAAAAAAAATTGACAATGCATTGGATTTACAAATCCGCTTGTATGAAACACCAAGAAATTTTGTAGAATATCCTGTATCTTAAAACCAGAGTTACATTTTTAAAAATTGAAACAAACAAAATGGCATTTAAAAAAACAGAAGAGTACGACAGTCAGGTTACGGAAGGGTTGATGCAAAACTATAAATCAGTTCTTGAATTAATTGGTGAAAATGCGGAAAGGGAAGGATTGTTGAAAACGCCTGAACGACTGGCCAAAGCCATGCAATACCTGACACAAGGCTACAATCTCGATGCGCACAAAATTATCAATTCAGCTAAATTTCACGAACCCATCAGCGAAATGATTGTGGTAAAAGATATAGAATTATATAGTATGTGCGAACATCACATGTTACCTTTTTTTGGCAAAGCACATGTTGCCTATATTCCCAATGGTTGGATTACTGGATTGAGTAAAATTGCCAGGGTGGTTGATGTTTTTTCCCGGCGATTGCAGGTGCAGGAAAGATTAACCGTGGAAATCATGGATGCCATCCGCGAAACATTAAATCCATTGGGTGTAGCAGTTGTCATTGAAGCCAAACATTTATGCATGATGATGCGAGGCGTGCAAAAACAAAATTCTGCCACCACGACTTCTGCTTTTGCCGGTGAATTTCATAAAAACTCGACGCGAAGTGAGTTTTTGAAATTGATCAGCACCGATTTACATTAAAGTTTATATTTGCAATACAGAAAAGTTTGATTGAACCACAGTCAAACTTTTTTATTCGGACAAATTAAAAGAACTTATGAAGCAAGCATTTATTTTTCCCGGGCAGGGAGCACAATTTCCGGGCATGGGAAAAACACATTACGACAATAGTGCATTTTCCAAAAAATTATTTGAACAAGCTAACGAAATTTTGGGTTTTGATATAGCCGATATTATGTTCAATGGCACTGCCGAAGATTTAAAACAAACAAAAGTTACACAACCTGCTGTATTTCTTCATTCAGTGATAGCGTATAAAAGTATAGACAATGCTAAACCCGATATGGTAGCCGGCCATTCACTGGGTGAATTTTCTGCATTGGTGGCGAACGGAACCATCAGTTTTGAAGATGCCGTGAAATTAGTTTCTATACGGGCACATGCCATGCAAAAAGCTTGTGAACAAACACCTTCTACTATGGCGGCTATTATTAATCTGGCCGATGAAAAAGTAGAAGAAATTTGTGCCAAAGTTCAGGAAGATTCCGGTGAAGTCGTGGTGGCTGCCAATTATAATTGTCCGGGACAATTGGTCATCAGCGGTTCAGTAAAAGGCATTGACATTGCCTGCGAAATAATGAAAGAAGCCGGTGCTAAAAGAGCCTTGGTATTGCCGGTTGGTGGCGCTTTTCACTCTCCGTTAATGTTGCCTGCCAAAGAAGAATTAGCCGCAGCCATTGATGCTACAAAGTTTCATACGCCCACTTGTGCTGTGTATCAAAACGTAGTAGCCAAACCGGTGATGGATCCTGAAGAAATAAAACAAAACCTCATCAATCAATTAACAGGTGCTGTGCGTTGGTCGCAAAGTGTACAAGCTATGATTGCAAATGGAGCAACTAAATTTACCGAAGCCGGGCCGGGAAAAGTGCTACAAGGATTGGTGATGAAGATTGATAAAAACGTGGCAGTCGAAAGTGTAAACTAAACATGCAATGAGCAATTGACCCATGCTGCATCAAAATTAGCATTGTATTTTTTGTAGAAATGAATAGCCGGTTCATTCCAATCTAATACTTGCCAGCACATACGGTCTAATTTTTTATCCCTGGCTTCTTCGATCAATCGGTCAAATAATAATTTTCCAATTTTTTTGCCCCGCATTTTTTCTGTTACGATGATGTCTTCCAAATACATGGCTTGCCCTTTCCAGGTGGAGTAGCGAATATAGTATAAGGCAAATCCTACGATTTTATTTTCCACTTCGGCTACAAAACTCCACCAAACAGGATTTTTACCAAAGCCGCTTTCTGCAAAATGTTCGGGGCTTACCGTTACTTCATTCGGCGCTTTTTCATAGTCAGCCAGTTCTTGAATCAGTGTCAATATTTGCGGGCAATCTTCTCTTGCGGCACGGCGAATGTTAATGTCCATCTTAATCTGTTTTTTTAGCGTTGAATTTTCCGTTGGGTTGAATAAATGTTACAGAAATTATTTTTCCTTCAGCATCTCTTTCAAATTGTACACTAAAGCCTTCCAGGATTTTTATCTTAAAGCGGTCCTTTTCAGTAGCTGAAAGTTCGTATTCCGGTTGTCCTTTTATAAATGCATACAATGTTTTTTCATCTTTGATATAAAATTTAGCCATCACACCGGGGCGCAATTCATAATCACCTACATATTCTTCCAGTTCCGATTTTGATAAAGTTTTTGTTTTCTCTTTTTTGGTAAATTGAATATCAGCTAACCCGGCTTGCAAAGGCATTGACGCAGCATCGATTTTTCCATCCAGCGAACTATGAAATTGTATTTTCAACTCACTGCCTTCAGTTGTGTCAATACCCTCTTGTTCATCAATGCCGAATAATTCAAAAACATCATAATGATAATGGCGCAGCCAAATATTTCCTTCGGGAATGGACATTATCAAAGAATCATTTTGATAGGTAATTGTAAAACTACCGTATCCCGGATTTTGATATTCACCGGCATAATCGGCCAATGAATGGGAAGGTTTTGTATTAGGAACTTTATCACTCGTTTTATTTTGTGATTTGGATAATCCGGCCCTTTTTAATTGTGCAATGGATTTGGTAGTCCAGTCTATTTGTTCAAGACCTAACATCCTGTCTGAAATAATATTGGTTACAACATTCGGAATGACGGAACCATTTTGATTGGATAATACAACGATGCCGATACTATCCGAAGGGAAAAAACAGGTATTGGCAGAAAAGCCATTGATATTGCCACCGTGCGAAACCTGGTAATGGCCACGGTAAGAAGTTATCATCCAGGCAAAGCCGTAATTGGATAAATAACTTCCCGGCAATTCTTTTGTGGGTAGTGCACTATTGATAACCATTTGCGAACTCATAGCTTCCTGTACAAATGAAGCGGGTATAATTTGTTTGCCGCCATATTTCCCACCATGAATCCATGCCATCACCCACTTGGCCATATCAGAAACATTGCTGTTGATACTGCCAGCCGGCGACATACCATTTATATTATAATAATCTACTTTTTTAATAATACTGTCATGCAAAACGGTATATCCCAACGAAGCATTCTTGCCATTTTCTAAACCTTTAATATCTACATTGGAGCTTGACATGCCCAAGGGATTCAATAATTTTTCCTGTACATTTTCTTCCCAATTATGACCGGTCATTTGTTCCACTATCTTGCCTAAAGCCAAATACATAAAATTATTGTACTGCCATTTTTCTCTTAGTTCAGCCGTAGGTTGCAAATATTGAATTCTTTTAACCAAACTATCTTTCGAAGAAGAATTGAATAAAAACCAAGAGAGATCATGTCGGGGTAAACCCGTTCTATGACAAAGCATATCCCGTACTGTAACATGGTCGGTCAAGTAGTCATTGTAAAAATGCAACTCGGGTAAATAGTTGGTAGCAGGTTTGTCATAATCAAGTCCGTTATTTTGTTGCAACAAGCCAATCAATGATGCAGTAAATGCTTTGCTGCAAGAGCCAATAGCAAATAATGTTTCATCCGTTACCGGTAATTTCTTCTCCATATCCCGATAACCGAATCCTTGGGAAAAAATAACCTGGTCTTTTTTAACAACGGCTACCGCAAAACCGGCACCATTTGTTTCTTTTAATAACCTGTTGAAAGTAGTATCCAATGCTGCCAGCGGGTTATCTTTTCGTGATTGTTTTTTTTGGGCAAACAATCCTGTTGTCACAAAAACCAATAAAAACCCAAACAGTAGTTTCATAAAAATATTTTTAAAAAGGATGAAAAGTAAAGAGAACCCGGCGTGATTTAATACTGCCATTTAACGAGGGTGGCTCCCCAGGTAAATCCACCGCCAAAGGCTGCCAATACAAGATGGTCTCCTTTATTCAATTTATTTTTCCACTCCCACAAACACAAAGGAATAGTACCGGCAGTAGTATTACCGTATTTATGAATGTTGACCATTACTTTTTCTTTGGGCAACCCAATTCTTTCGGCAGTAGCATCAATGATGCGCAGGTTTGCCTGATGGGGCACCAGCCAATCAATATCATCGCCGGTCAGGTTATTTCGTTCTAATAATTCGGCACTCACATCGGCCATACCTTTTACGGCGAATTTAAAAACGGCTTTCCCTTCCTGGAACACAAAATGTTCTTTGGCTTTTATAGTTTCGATTGTAGCAGGTTTTTTGGATCCACCGGCTTTCATGTGTAAATACTGGCTGCCCGAACCATCGCTGCGCAAAATACTATCCAACACACCGTAGCCTTCTTCATTGGGCTCCAGCAAAACAGCACCGGCTCCATCGCCAAATATGATACAGGTGGCCCGGTCTTCATAATCGATAATGGCACTCATTTTATCGGCACCACAAACAACTACTTTTTTATAACGGCCACTTTCAATTAGAGCCGTTCCTTGAGTCAAAGCATATAAAAAGCCGGAACAAGCGGCTGATACATCATAACTCCAGGCGTTTTTGGCGCCAATTTTATCGCAAACTAGATTGGCCGTGGCCGGAAAAACCATATCGGGAGTTACAGTGGCCACAATCAGGCAATCAATTTCATCGGGATGAATGCCTCTTTTTTCACAAAGTTGAAGGACAGCTGGTGCTACCATATCAGAAGTGCCCAATCCATCACCTTTTAAAATTCTTCGTTCAGAAATGCCGGTACGAGTTCGTATCCATTCGTCATTTGTATCAACCATTTTTTCGAGGTCGGCATTGGTCAGTTTATCTTCGGGAACGAATCCGCCAACAGCGGTTATGGCAGCCGTAATTTTTGGTGTAGTCATGAATCAAAAATTAATTTGAAAAGAGATAAAGTTATGCTAAGATAATGGAAGAAAAATTAGTAGGAGAAAGCAAGGATTTTCCCTCGTTTTACTTTTATCCTTCAGGTTGATTTTCCTATTTTCGCAGGGTATGATTGCTTATCTGAAAGGTGATTTTTCAAAGAAAACACCGGCGGTGGTGCATGTGGATGTGCAAGGCGTCGGCTATGAAGTGCAAATCAGTTTGCATACGTATTCCAAAATTCAAAATCTGGATAAAGGCATTCTTTTCACGGCATTATTAATTCGGGAAGATGCCCATATTTTGTATGGTTTTTTTGACCAGGCCGAAAAAGATATGTTTTTACACTTGATTGGCGTTTCCGGAGTAGGTGCATCCACGGCCAGGGTTATGCTGTCCTACATGAAACCGGAAGAATTGGCCAATGCCATTATTCATGGCGATACCAAATCTTTGGAAAATATAAAAGGAATCGGCAAAAAATCGGCTGAAAGATTAGTAGTAGAATTGAGAGATAAACTGGCAAAACATCCGGTAGAATCAAATAATTCTGCATTGAAAAACAATACTTTGCAACAAGATTCGTTAAATGCATTGACTGCTTTAGGCATCAATCGGCAACAGGCTGTCAAGGCTATTGAGAAGACTTTGGAGCAATATCCGGATCTTTCCGTTGAAGAATTGATTAAGTTAGCACTTCGTACCTTATAATCTATTATTTTCAGGAATCGAATTGATGGAAAAACATTGAACCTTAAAACTGCTCATATCCTCCCTACACTGTTATGTATGTCAGTGATTTTTGCCTTTGCCGGTAAGGCCAATGCGGGTATGGATGACTTTCATGCCGATTATTTTTTTACTAAAACAGATACATCCCATTTTCCCTTGCGTGACAGGCGAGGAGATCCATATAGCACTACACATCGTCGCAATAGTTTTGATTTCAGCGATACATCTTATATCAAACGTTCGGTACAATACGATCCCAAAACAAAACAATATTATATTATTGAAAAAATAGGAGATACCTATTACCGCACACCTACAGCCTTTTCCATGCAAGATTTTTTGCAACTGCAAGGCAGAAAAGATGAAGAAGATTATTTTAAGAAAAAAGCCGCTTTATTATCAGACATGAATCGCCGGTTATTCAAACCAAAGTTCAGGGTTTCCAGTGGTTGGTTCAATCGGATAATGGGCGTAGGCCCCGATGGGAAATTGAATATCGATATACATCCTTCGGGTTATGTAGATTTTCTGGCCGGCTACCAGGGGCAAAAAGTCAACAACCCGACTTTGCCGGAAAGAGCCCGAAATAATGGAGGTTTTGATTTCAATATGAATTCGCAATTGCAAATGGATGCCAGCATCGGCGAAAATTTAAAATTGCCTATCAATTATAATACGCTTTCCAATTTTGGATTCGAGAATCAATTAAAACTCGATTACAAAGGCAAGGATGATGACATTCTGAAAATATTCCAGGCCGGTAATACAAATTTTGAATCCAAAGGAACTTTGATTCCGGGTGCACAATCTTTATTTGGTGTAAAAACACAATTGCAGTTTGGTAAATTATATGTGACTACGGTTTTGGCCAATCAAAAATCGCAACGCCAATCTCAAACAGCTGAAGGCGGTTCCACTACACAAAGTTTTTCGGTAAAAGCAGATGAATACGATGAAAACCGACATTTTCTTTTAGCGCAGTATTTTCATGACAATTACAATAAAGCCATGAGCAAATTGCCTGTGGTTTCTTCCAATATTCAAATTCTTAGAGTGGAAGCATGGGTCACCAACCGCAATGGTGCTACTACAGACACTCGTGATGTGGTGGGATTTATGGACCTCGGCGAAGGCAATCCGTATAATACTGCAGTTATTTCGGGCACAGGCCAGTCGTTGCCCAGCAATGGTGCCAATAATTTATACAGTACCATTACCGGCAACCCGGCATATAGAAATTCTACACAAGTGCAAAATCAATTAACGGCATTAGGACTTTCACCTGTGCAGGATTTTGAAAAAACATTTGCCAGAAAGTTACAACCCAGCGATTATTATTTTAATCCGCAAATTGGATTTATTTCTTTGAATCAGCCTTTGCAACCCGATGAAGTTTTGGGTGTGGCTTTTCAATATACTTACAACGGAAAAGTGTACCAGGTAGGTGAATTTTCGCAGGACGTACCACCAGACACAACCGGTATAACACAGCGGGTATTATTTTTAAAATTATTGAAAGCTACTTCTCAAAGAACCAATCTTCCCATCTGGGATTTGATGATGAAGAATGTTTACTCCGTAGGTTTTGGACAATTGGAAAGAGAAGACTTCAGGCTCGACCTGACTTACGAAGAACCCAGTCTTGGCGAAAAAAGATATTTGCCTCCCGCCGATGTGATTGCTACCTATCAGGGACAACCGATTTTATCTTTAACTAATCTCGATAGGCTCAATAACCAAAACGACCCACAGCCCGATGGTGTTTTCGACTTTGTAGAAGGGTTTACCGTCATTTCATCGCAAAGCAGGATTATATTTCCTGTACTCGAACCTTTTGGGCATGACCTCGATTATATTTATGCTTCGCAAAATTTACGGGATAAGTATTTGTTTTATCCTCTCTATGATACGATTAAAGCCATTGCGAAAACGTATGCCAACTTAGACCGCTTCAAAATAGTAGGACGCTCAAAATCTTCCGGCACCACACCGGGCTTTAGTAACGGACTGACTGGGAATAATAATCCTTTATCAGGAACCTATCAATTAGGATATAATATACCACGGGGAAGTGTAATCGTAACGGCAAATGGTCAGGTTTTGCAGGAGAATATTGATTATGAAATCAATTACGACCTTGGAACTTTACAGATTACTAACGCCGCTATTGTGAATTCCGGCGTGCCGGTAAATATCTCTTATGAAAACAACCAGGCGTTTGGCTTTCAACAAAAGAATTTCCTTGGTGTGCGGTTCGATTACCTTGCCAATAAAAATTTATCTGTGGGAGGTACCATTGTAAAACTTGGTGAACGGCCATTTTTTATCAAACAATCTTACGGCGAAGACCCGATTAAAAATACAATGTATGGTTTGGATATTGATTACCATAATAATATTCCGCGACTGAGTAAGTGGCTCAATAAATTACCTTTTTATTCTACCCGTGAAATGTCGTCAATTACGGCGTATGCAGAAGCAGCCTACCTGAAGCCCGGACATGCCAAACAAATAGATGGTACAAATGCCAGTGGTAAAATTGAAAAAGGCGGACAAGTTTATATTGATGATTTTGAAGGCACCCGTGCCAATATTGATTTACGTTTTCCATTAATCGGCTGGACACTGGCTTCCATTCCACAAAATAATGGCCTTTTTCCTGAGTCGGCATTGAATAATGATTTGGCCAGCGGCTACAACCGTGCAAAGCTGGCTTGGTATAATATCGAACCCGTGTTGCAGGAAAGAAGAAATTCAAACAATCCATTGAAAAATGATTTGGATGAATTATCCAAACCGGAAACAAGACAGGTGTATCAAAATGAAATTTTTCCGAATAGAAGTACACAATTTGGAGAAGGATTACTTACGACTTTCGATCTTGCTTTTTATCCCAAAGACAAAGGCCCTTATAATTTTGAAGACCGAACCAGCAGGATCAATAGCAATGGACGACTATTGAATCCGAAACAATCCTGGGGCGGCTTGATGCGCAATATTGACCAGACAGATTTTGAAACCAATAATATAGAATATATCGAATTTTGGATGCAGGATCCATTTATCGAAAATAATGGAAACCCGAACGGCGGTGAATTATATTTCGACTTGGGCAATGTTTCAGAAGACATTTTGCGGGATGGAAAAAAAGCCTACGAAAATGGCCTACGTACACCGACCAATAACGCCATCATGGATACCAATACTGTTTGGGGCCAAGTGCCGGCCAATCCCTTGCAGGTAACCAATGCCTTTAGTATTGAACCGACTGACAGGCAATACCAGGATGTTGGTTATGATGGGTTACAAGATGTAGCTGAACTCAACAAGTTTTCCAATTATTTGAATACGCTGCAAACAAATTTTGGTCCCGGATCATTGGTGTATCAACGAGCCATGAACGATCCTTCAGGAGATAATTTTATTCCGTACAGAGATCCGATGTTCGATGGTGCCAATCCGGCTGGAATATTAGAAAGGTATAAAAACATCAACAACCCAAGTGGCAATTCACCTATTGCCGATAATACCACGCAATTTGTAAATGCCTTTACACAATATCCCGATGCCGAAGAACTGAACCGGGATAATACATTGAATGAAGTAGAAGAATATTTTGAATACAAAGTAGATATCAAACACAATATGGTGGCCGGTTCTAATTACATAACCGACATCAGAACGCCGGTAGTTACTTTGGCCAACGGCCGAACAAGAACAGAACGTTGGTATTTATTCCGCATTCCCATTAAACAATACACACAAAAAATTGGTAATATTCCTGACTTTAAATCAATCCGTTTCATCAGGATGTACATGACGGGCTTTGAAGATTCTGTAGTAATGCGTTTTGGAAAATTGGAATTGGTACGTAACCAATGGAGAAAATACGAGTATGAAATAGATACGACCGGCAATTATACACAACTGCCAACCAACGACCCTACAGTTGTCAATACACTGGCCGTTAATGTAGAAGAAAATGACCAACGGGAACCCATAAAATATACCATTCCTCCGGGTGTAGAAAGACAACAGCAACTGAGCAATAATAATGTCCCATTGTTTTTGAATGAACAATCATTGAGTATGCAGGTTTGTGGTTTACAATTCAAAGAAGCCAGAGGGGTTTTCAGAACGATGAACCTCGATATGCGTCAGTATGGAAAAATGAAAATGTTTATTCATGCTGAATCAGTACAAAACCAATCACCTATTAACCCCGGCGATTTAACAGCCGTCATTCGAATAGGCAATGATTTTTCTGGAAATTATTATGAAGTAAAAATTCCTTTACAGATTACACCTTTTGGTACCACCGATTCCGCTTTGATTTGGCCCAGTGATAATTACCTGGATTTTGATTTGAATATTTTGACAAAATTAAAATCTCAACGTAATAAAATGGGCGCATCACCTTCCATGTATTATAGCGAAACAATGTCAGATGGAAGAACCTATGCTTTGCTGGGCAATCCGAATCTTGGCGAAGTAAGAGGAATTTTATTGGGTGTAGAAAATACCGGGCAAGAAACACTTTGTACTGAAGTCTGGTTCAATGAACTTCGCTTATCGAACCTTGACGAGAAAGGAGGATGGGCAGCATTGGCCAGGGCCGATATAAAATTGGCCGACCTTGGTAATATTTCTTTATCGGCTACTGCAAAATCTACGGGATTTGGTTCCCTGGAACAAAAAGTAAATGAACGCAGCCGCGAAGACTTGTACACGATTGATGCAGCTGCCACAATAGATGCAGCAAAACTATTGCCTAAAAAACTCGGCTTGCAATTGCCGGTGTATATGGGCATCAGCCATCGCAGCAGCACACCTGAATACGATCCTTATGACCTGGATTTGAATTTAAAAGAAAAACTCAAAGGCGTGAATAACGGAAAAGAAAAAGATTCTATCCGGGAGCAGGCAGTCGATGTTACTACCATTAAAACTTTCAACGTAACGAACGCCAGAAAAATAAAAACCGATGGCAAACGGCCGAAATTCTGGAGCCTTTCCAATTTCGACTTTAATTATTCTTATATACAAACCATCAGCCATAATCCACTGATAGAAAGAGATGAAATGCGAAGGACGAGAGGTGCTATCGGTTATACCTATGCGCCAAACGTAAAACCATTTGAACCGTTTCGGAAAATGATAAAATCGAAATCGCCGTGGCTGACTTTAATCCGTGATTTCAATGTAAATTATGCACCGTCACAGGTTTCGTTTAAGGCCGATGTATTCAGGCAGTTTGGCGCTGTGAGGCCCAGGAATGTTGGCGGCGGCCCGTATCAAATTCCTGAAACCTATAACAAGTATTTTACGTTCGACAGATATTATGTGGTACAATGGAATTTGACCCGGTCTATTTCTATTGATTTCAATGCCATCAACCGGGCAAGAATAGATGAACCGGCAGGGCGTATTGATACCAAATCCAAAAAAGATTCCGTACGAAATAATTTATTCAAAGGAGGTAGAAATACCGAGTACAGCCAGGAATTAACAGTGGCCTATAATGTACCAACGCAAAAAATTCCACTGCTCAACTGGACGACACTTCGGGCTACTTATAATACAAGGTATAACTGGCTGGCAGCTTCCTTACTGGCACGGACACCCGAAATTAATCTCGGAAACGTCTTGTCCAACACACAAACGAAAACCATCAACGGTGAATTGAAATTTGAAGACTTGTACCAGAAGTGGAGATTCCTGAAAGCGGTGAATAGTAATGCGCCGAATTTGCAACAGAAAAATCCTCCACCGGGAAATAAAAATGCTGATAATAAAAAAGGAAGAAAAGTAGGAAAAAATAAAAGTGACAGTGATGCCGACCAGACAGATTCGAAAAATGCAGATCAGCCGGATCAAAATCCACCTGATGTAAATGCCGGACAGCCCAATAATGGTAGCGATACAACCAAAGGCCCCGATACTAAAAATGGTAAAAACGGAAAACAGAAAAAAATTAAACAAAAGAAAGATCCGAACAGGCCATTGCCAACGATTGGAAAAATTCCCAAATTCTTTTTGCGTATTGCCACTGCATTGAAAAGAGTTGGTATTCAATACACGGAAGATTATGGAACTACACTGCCGGGTTATATGGACAGTACACAATTGTTCGGTTCAGATTTGAGAAGCGGTGAACCCGGTTTCGGATTTATTTTTGGCCATCAGCCGGATACCAACTGGATTAATCATTTTGGCGCCAGGGGATTATTATCTACTGATACCCTGGTATCGGCTATGATCAGGCAGCGATATAATCAACGATTGAATATAACAGCACAATTGTCACCATTCCGTGATTTTAATATTGATGTTAATCTTGATAAAACTTTTGATAAACAATATTCAGAATTGTATAAAGACACCAGCAAATTTGACAACGTTGGTTTGACCCGCTTGAATCCTTATGCGTTGGGAAGCTTTAATATCAGTTATATTTCTTATCAAACTTTGTTTACCAAATTTGATCCCGAACAGATTTCAGAAACTTTTAAAACATTTCAGAGTTACCGTGCTATCTTATCGAAAAGATTAGCCGGACTAAATCCTTACCAAGGTGACGTGATAGATCCGAATGATCCAGGTTATTATAAAGGTTATGGAAGGTATGCACAGGAAGTTATTATTCCCGCATTTTTGGCAGCGTACACTAAAAAAGATCCGGCATCTGTTAAGCTGATTAAAAATAGCAATCCGAATATACGTTCCAATCCTTTTGCAGGCATCATACCTAAGCCTAACTGGACGATTACTTATACCGGTTTGTCGAAGTTGAAAGGCTTGGATAAAATATTTACGAACGTAACAATCCGCCATGGCTATCATAGTAATTTAAGTATGAATAGTTTCAATACGGCTTTGTTATTTGCCGACCCGCTAAGAGTGAGTTATCCTTCTTTCATTGATACATTGACGGGCAACTATATACCTTTCTTCTTGGTGCCGAATATTACAATCCAGGAATCATTTGACCCATTGATTGAATTGGATATGACTTTTACAAATCAACTGACTACAAGATTTCAGTTCAGGAAAACCCGTCAGTTGAGTCTGAGTTTAATTGATTACCAATTGGCAGAAAACAGAAGTACTGAAGTTACTTTAGGTGTTAACTGGCGAAGAAAAGGGGTGCCGTTGATTAAGAAACTTGGAAAAATGAAATTAGATAATGATGTTACATTCAGACTTGATTTCAGCCTGCGGGATGATGCTACGTCGAATACCAAACTTGACCAAGGGACATCTTATGGTACAGCCGGACAAAAAGTAATTCGGATAGCACCTTCTATCGATTATGTTATCAATAATAGGGTGAGTGTAAAGTTCTATTTTGAACAAAACAGGAGCATTCCAAAAATCAGTAATTCATTCCCCATTACCAATACAAGAGCTGGTTTACAGGTTCGGGTTTCGCTGACACAATAATATAGTTTACAAATGGAGGAAATGTGCCGCTCCTACGGAGCTTTGTTTTCATCTGCGAAATATTTTATTACAATAATATCACCCCTTTGGGGTTGATGTTTTTAACCCCGAAGGGGTGAAAGTTTTATAGAAAATTAAAGAAATAACGAACCAAAGCCCCAGCGGGGCGACACATATATTGGCATTGCTTTTCTTTAAATGGTTTTAAAAAAATACGGCAGGAGTTAAGATTACTTTTCATTTCAACGATACCTCACTAAATCAAGGAAACTGGTTTTATTTTGGTATGCAGGTTTGGGGTTTACTTAAAGATTAATATTGATTTATGTAATAAGAAAATGTGCCGCTCCTACGGAGCTTTGTTTCCATCCGCATAATATTTTATTATAATAATGCCACACCTTCGGTGTTATCTTTTTAACCTTCAATTAATTTGCCGACCTTATATAAATTACGAAAGTGAATGCAATTATAAGCATGGATGTCTCTTGTACTTATTTTATTTTTAAAAAAATCTGATTTGTGCCGCTCCTACGAAGCTTTGTTTCCATCTGCGAAATATTTAATTACAATAATACCACCCCTTTGGGGTTGATATTTTAATTCTTATTTGAAAACAATCTTTTGAAAATTTCGAAAATGAATGCGAGCATACGCTTGGGTTGTTTCATCTAATGATTTTTTTAGAAAACCTGTTTTGTGCTTCTCTAACGGATTTTCGTTTCCATCTAAACGATATTTAATTACAATGATGCCTCACATTTGGCACTGAATTATTAACCCCGAAGGGGTGAAAGCTTTATAGATATTTAAGGAAATATGGAGCCAAAGCCCCAGCGGGGCGATACTACAAAAAATATTATTTCATTAGTTGAACAATCCGGATGATGAATCCAAAAACATTTACATTCAGACTGTAAATGTTTTTTATCACAATGATATTATTTTACGGGAACCGGTGTAATAGTATAACCCGATTCTTTTAGTTGATTGAGCAAACCACATTGATACATTAAATGACTAAGGCCTACAACAATGAAGCAGTTATTAGTTTTTAATTGCTGACTTAAAGTTTGCATCCATTTATGATTCCTGTTCGTTAATATCAATGAATTTTGGCATGGCTGATTCAATTGATAATTAATATTCATTTGCCGGTACCAATCTGTTTCATCGCAATTCATCTGTAGATTATTCTTTAGTATATCAATAATTTTGGCCAATCTTTTTTTATGGACTTTTTTAGGCATTTGTGCTACATCTTCATTGATGAGTTTTATTTGTTCTTCTGTTGTTTCGAGACCCAGTAAGGGAATATTTTTTTGGGATGCTTTGGTTCCAATATAGGTGTCTAAAGTGAGATAGGCGAGTGACATATCCCTTTGCAAACAAATTTTTTCTTTGGCATATCTTGCCAGGAAGACATACATTTCTGTTGGTGTCATTTTATGGAAATCAGTTGGGCTGTTTGCAAACATTTCCCTTATATATTGAAGATTCTCCTTGCTAAGGTATTTTTCCCATTTGGTTAATTCTTTTCGCCCGTTGATAATATCTTCTGCTAAATGCCCTGGCATATCTATATTTTCTTTGATACCTAAATCGCAACTCGATAGTAATTCGTTAGCATTGGTCAAAGAATCAAAAAACTGTGGGCCGAACGCATGGTGTGTGCCAAAAATATAGGATACCTTTTGCGATGTACTGTTAGTGATTTTAAAAAGCACAGTAGAAAAATGCAACGAGTCTTTATGCGGAGCACCAAAAGCAAAAAATGCACAAGGAATAGTAATAATGAATAAGACGAAATGCCTGAGTATTTGTTTCAATTTCACTTTCTTTCAAAGCTAATGGATGTGCACATGAAATGTGAAATATTTATTACAATAAAATTAAAATTATTTTATACCTGTATTTGTATCGGTTGATTGCACAGCACCTACTTCATCTTGTTTTGTTCTTTTAAAAAGCATTACATAGCCGCATAAATCTCTTTTTTTCTTCTTATTTACCTGCACGGGTTTCATCATGTGAAATTCTGAAAATTTGGGTATGTAAGTATAGGTTATAACATTACCATCTACATCGCCCCAGCGTTTCTGCCGGAAGATGACCATTTTTTCCTGCCAATCATACATTCTCACTTCATACAATTTGGAAGTGTAATCGCCGATAAAAACAAATTGGTACCAACTCCCTTGTGTCAATGGAACAATCACTGGCATTTCATAAGCACTTTCCATTTTGATGGAAGCTTCTTTCAGCAATACATATCCTTCTCCTTCGTATAAAGACTTCAGGCTGTCCACTTGTTTGTTCATCAAACCGCTGCTACAGGATTCTAAACGAATGAGATCCTGAGATTGTGAAGGAATGGCAAATAGTAAAAAGAATAAAAGAATGGGACACAGTTTTTTCATGGTACGGATGATTGAGATTGAACTAGTTGCATAAATGTAACTATTTAAACGAGGAGGTGATAATTTGTATAAAATATTTTGCACAGTTAAGTAAATTTCCGAAGTGGTATTACGGCAATTATTGAGCCAAATTTCTATTTTGTGGGTGCTGCATATAGGGCTCATTCGGAGAAAAGCAATATAGGCATGATGATTTAATTGTAATTGGAGTCAGATTTTATCAATCTACTGAACTATTTAAAACAACCTATCTTTTTTAATTGAAGTACAAAAATGTCAATTTTAATAATTGAGCTGCCGCTTATTTGTAAAAACTAATTCACCATTCCCCAAACGAGTCATTCAAACATTATAGACTAAAGACTACTGACTTATGCGACTTCCCTGGCTCTTTAAACTATCTAATCAACGTCACCGTTCCTTTTAGTGTAATTGTTTTTCCTGTATAATCGACGGCGCTTACCATCCACACATACACATTGCTGGCTTGTAGTACTCCGCCGATTCGGCCATCCCATCCCTGGCGATTTTGTGTAGTTGTAAAAATTCTTTCGCCCCAGCGATTATAAATACTGAAGTAATTAATTTTTTCTACACCTACGGCAATGGGTCTTATTACATCATTTTTTCCATCATTATTGGGCGTAAATGCAGTGGGCACAAAAACATAAGGATTTGTTTTAAAAATATACACCGTAACATAAGCCGAGTCGGGGCAACCGGAAGCATCTCTTGTTATCATTTTATACCGGATGCTATCACCATCTCCCGGCCCTAAAGTTGCAATGGGGTCCGGTATCATGGTATTCGATAATCCTGTTGGTGGCGACCAGATATATGTAATGCCACCCGAACCTTGTAATTGCAATGGTTGGCCAATGACAATGGAAGTATCCCTGCCGGCTGATGCAATTATTTTAGGTTGTACAGTTACCGTTATTGTATCAAAACCGGGTTTGGGACAACCTAATGTATCCAACGAAGCTAAAATATATGTGGTTGTACGTGGTGGTGTTACAATCGGGTTCAGGATATTCGGATTACTCAGATAAGAAATGGGTGTCCACGAGAAACTACTGCCGTTTTGTGAAGCATTCAATTGCGTGGCAGTATTGTAGCAAATCGTTTGGTCGGGCCCGGCATTGGCAATGGGATAGGGCACTGTAGTGATGATAATATTATCTGTAGCAGAGCAACTGCCGACACTGGCCGTCACCTGGTAATTGGTCGTTGCAGCGTTGGGTGTTGCAATGGGATTCTGCAAAGTCGGATCATTCAATGTGCCCGAAGGAGTCCATTGAAAACGAAGGCCGTCAGTTGTTGTCCTAAGTTGTACAGGATCGGTAAGGCAAATAGTGGTATCAGGCATTGTCATAAGCGTTACATTTTTAACTACTCTTACATGTACCGAATCGGTATTGATACATCCATTGGCATCCAGGCGAACATAATACCAAGTACTTGTTGTAGGGTTGACGGTCGGGGTAGCAATATTCGGGTTATTGATATTTGAATTGGGTGTCCAACTGAAATTCCCCATACCCGATGCATTTAACTGCACATTATCCGGCGTACAAATTAATGTATCAGTGAAACCCATTGTAATTAATGGTTTATCCAACACATCAATTGTAACGGAAGTAGTATCCATGCATCCTTTGCTGCTGGAGACAGTGAGCAAAACTTTTTTAGGGCCTGTATCAGAATAGAGCCATTGCGGGTTTTGAATATGCGAGGTGTCAGCTAAGGTTGTACCATCGCCAAAATTCCAACTCCAGCCATTGACCACACCATAAGCTGCCGTCGTATTGTCTGTAAAATCAAATGGATTGAGATAGCAGCTTCCCGTATAACTAAAAGCCGGAAAGAAGCCGGGATAGACTTTTACAATTGTTGTAGCCGAGTCGGAGCATGTTTCATACCTGTTTGTTACTAATTTTACCGTGTATGTTCCTGTATCGGGATAAACAAATGTAGGGTTAGCAAGGTTTGAAGTATCGTTTGTCATGGAAGGGACTCCAAAATCCCAAAAATAAGTATTGATAGCAGAGCTTGGTGTTTCATTAGAAAGTGTGACCGAAAAACCATCACATGTTGCAGGCCTTGGGCTTAATGTGGCACTTGGAATATCACAATCTTCGACTCTTAATATAAAATCTTTACGATGTTCTGCTATAAAAATTCCATTTCTATATTCTTTAATATAAACTGCGGTTACATAGTTACCTACTTCAGGCGCAACTCCGCTAATGATGCCGGTCTGAGAGTTTATATTGACAGCAGTACCAAGTGGAATAGTGCTGAAATAACCTCCTTGGTAATTTAGTAAAGGATAATCCGGTGGAGGAGAAGAAAATGGAGATGTAGGTTCAGTGGCACTTGCATCAGTTGCAGTTGTTTTATCGTACCCGGCAGTAAAAGAATACACTAAAGAATCGCCATCGGCATCAGTAGCACTAAAGTTCCAATCAAAATGTGAATTTTTACAAACTAAATCCAAGCTGGTGACAAATTGGGGGCTTGAATTATGTTCGTTCGCCGGAAGCTGGTTTGTACCGGGAATTTTACAAGCATAGGTTGAACCGGTAGTGTTCGGCCCACCAGAAACATTTGTGATGCCCCCAATTCTGCAGCATGTTTGATAAGAACAAATATATCCTTCTGCATTATCAGGTAAATCAACAGTAAAACTGTAAGTACCTACTGAATAGTTTCCAAATATTGTACCTACTACACAAGGCGGAATATTAATTGTAACGGGTAAAAGACTGACCCTGTTCGCCGTATAATGTAATATCGAAGTTGGATAATGTTTTTTTGTGCCGTAGTCAAATATGCCGATCCAAACAAAATCAGGAAGTGGAGCACCTTGACCATTATCTTTAAAAAGCTTGAGCGTAATCCTGTAATGTTTTGTATTGGGTAAGTTACCCGGGCCTATATAAGAATAGGACATTTCTCCACCAAAGATATGAGAAGCAAAAGAGGAATAAGTGGAAAGAAATAAAAATAGTATAAATAGGGTCTTTCTCATCTGGTAATTTAAACAAAAATCTTCTCAAAATACGTAAAAGCTACCTTATTAGGCAGCTTTTATGAAAATGGTTAAAACAGATTAGTTATTATCGCTGAATTATCAGTTTTTGGCTATCTAAACCAGTATTTGTCAATATTTTGAAAATATAAAATCCAGATTTTAGTTCTTTCACATTTATTTTAAAACTATTCTTTCCGTTACCTTTTATTTGCCGAATAAGTGACCCAACAGAATTATAAATTTCTATACGCAGAATGCTCTTTGTACTGTTTACAACAACCTCTGTATTAGCAGGATTAGGTAAAAGTTTAATTTTTTGAGACGCAATTGCAGTAATATTCGGAGAATTATTAATAGAATCAAGTAAACTTACATTTGTTGTATTTGTACTTTTGCTTGATAGTTTACAGCCTAAATCAAGTGCAATTGTATATTGCATAATCCATGAATTATCAGTTGCTCCGCTACAGCCATTATCTAATGCTTTGGCAACAATAGTAGCTGTGTTGTATGGATATGCTGGAAAAGTAATAGTAGCGTTAGGGTTAGTTGTATACATTGGTGAAATGGAAACACCCGAGGCTGGATTGCCATTTGGGTCATAAACTTCCCACCAATATATTGTGTTAGGGTCGGTGGAGCTAGGAACTTGTTTTATGGGGCCTCCTTGACTTATGCAATATGATGTTGGAGTGCCATTAGTCTCTGGTAATAGATAAACTTGTGGCGATGAGAAACTTTTTCTTGTTACTTTAACTGGATCAGAAATACATCCTGTTAAAGTATTCTTTACTGTAATAAAATTAGTACAGATCGGCCAGTTTCCTATTGAGCAATTGCTAGAGCCATTGTAATTAAATATTGATGAAGTTTGCCCATTTAGAGCGATACCATTTTCATACCATTGAATATTGGACGTAAGGTTGGTTGATAGAGTTATTGACCAAGCGCCAGTTTCATACTGAACGCATATTTCTATCGGACCATTTGGAGAAATTGTCGGCGCATTACATGAACTACATTGACTATTATCAAAATTAAACACATAACTATCAATGTAATTGCCTATTATAGGAAAATTATTTATGTATAAGTCATTAGAATGCACAGATAAACTGACAGTACCTGTGGAAGGGCAATCTACTGAAAAAACAATTTGTTGGTTGGTATGGCTTAGTTCGGTTACGGGGCCGGTGAAAGTATAAGTAACATCCAAACAAGCAGGGTTATTTAGCTTAATTGTAATTGTATTATTCTGAACAGGTTCAACAGGCGGCGTACCGGATTGTTTTTGTATGCTGAAATAATTGACTAAGAACGGGAATCTTGTTGCATCCGGGCCACCATTAGAAATGCTGGTAAAATAACTTCTTGTTCTGTCTGCTTGTTGATGTGAAAATAAATGTCTGCAAATGCTACTCGAAAGATCCATATAGTTTTCAAACATCACCCCAAGACCTACTGTACCACACATATTATCGTATACGGGAGGCATTGGACAACCTAAAGTACTTGTTTGCTGTGGAGGGGTATCACAAACTTTGTCTCCAGTAGTATAGCAACCTGGAGGAACTGGGCTGCCGCAACCATTATAAATATGGTATAAACCAAGCCAATGTCCAACTTCATGTGTAGCGGTTCTGAGCCTTAAACTTAATGGAATTGGTTCTGTAATATCAACCGGGAAGCATGTATAATCCAATACAATTCCGTCAAATTTTTCGTTAGGGATATTATGTGTTTGCCCGTTAAGGTCCTGGAATGTTGAGCTGCCTGGCCTAAACCACGGATACGATCCCCATCCGTAAACAGAATTATAATCGCCTACCCAAACATTTAAATATGTATCAGTGGGCCATGCATCATCTCCTCCCAAAATACTTAGTTGTGCCTCAGGAAACATTGGTATAGCAGAAGTGATTTGCAATTGCCTGAATCCATTTGGGTTTGTTACCTGCTTTCTAACAATCCCTTCTTCTGCCATATTATTTCCGTTAGGGTCTATACAAGCCATTTTGAGCATCACATTAACATTTCCAAGCCGATCATTCCATCTTGGCGAATTTGTAAGGTCACCATTTCTGGCAGTTAAATCTTCATTTAACCTACTTAAAAGATAATCAACACTTTCTCTTGCAACATTTTGTTCAGGAACACTCGGGTCATATAGTATATGAAAAACAACAGGAATCACAATTACTCCCGCAGGATTATCAAGGAGATTGGTTGAATTTGTCTTTTCTTGTTTCGAAAAATCAATTGGAATAATTTTTATAATTGAGTCTATTACGCCACATTCCAACTTTTTTTGCCCGAATTGAGCAAAAAGATTTGTATTAATCAATAATAGCAAGAAGATTTTGGATATTCTAATTGTTAGATATTTCATTTTTAACTTTTTAAATGTTAACCTGAAATTTTAAATTAAGTGTTTGGGAGATAATGCCTTTTTTCTAACAGGCTCTGACAACCAGCAACATTAAAACATGGTTCTAAAATTAATTAAAATAATAAGAAATTATAAAATAAAAATCTTTTGCAATAGGAGTGAGAAATGTCTTATTGAATAAAATTGTCTATTACCCGGTTCGACTTTTCTTTTTCTTCCAACATGCTCATGTGGCCTGCATTTTGGAAGATGTGAATGTACGATTTTTCGGGCAGATAGCATTGCTGCAACATGTCTTTTACAGGGGCGGCATTGTCGTAAACACCCATCACGAAAAGCACCGGTACTTTTGCATTTTTCAATATCATCGTTCTGCCTGGCCTGTTTATCATAGCTTCATAATAAGAAACGAGTGCCTGTACTGAAAAGTTGTGGCCTTGT